>NZ_JBFXHE010000492.1:0-3037 GCF_050177295.1 Desulfobacter sp. | reverse complement strand
CGGAAGATTATTATCCTGATGAAAATGAAAACCATTTCCCTGACAGGATCACCAGAGCCATTGATGATGAAAGGCGGATCTATTTTAAAAAGGGTAAGCATTTTCGCACAACCCATTATCTTTTTATCACCTGGAAGCCGGATATATCCGCCCAGAAAATGGATTCCTTTTTATATACGGAAGAAAAAGACGATCGCCAGAGAAAAAAAGGGGATGATGCAGGTGTTAAGGCGTTAAAAACTTTTCAAAACAACCTGGTCGAAATCGAGGACAGGCTCTCGTTGTCTTTTCAGCTCCGGAAACTCAAGGATATATCTTTCCAAAATAGCATCTATTCAGAACTTCTGGAAATTATCAACTTTATTATCACAGGGGAACGCCACAAAATAAAATTGCCGAAGATCCCTATGTATCTTGATTATCTTTTATCCTCCCAGGATGTCACAGGCGGCATAATCCCGAAAATTGCGGATAAATATATAAGTGTTATTGCCATTGACGGTTTCCCTGCAGAATCCTACCCGATGATGCTGTCCGGTCTGGATAGTTTGTCCATACCATACCGGTTTAACACCCGTTATGTCTGTATGGATCAATGGACAGCCCTGCAGCAGATAGAAAATTACAGGAAGGGCTGGTCCCAGAAAATCATTGGCTTCTTTGACAAGCTTTTCAATAACGCCAAAGCAAAACCGAACAAAGATGCCGCCTTGATGGCCGAAGATGCTGAGGAGGCATATGTAATTAATCAATCCGGATTTGTGGGGTTCGGTTATTTTTCCGGCAACATCATTCTTTTAAATGATGATAAAGAACAATTGCATATGCAAACCAGGGATATCCGGAAAGTGGTTTTATCCCAAGGCTTTTCTGCCCGGGTAGAAACCCTTAACGCCCTGGAAGGCTGGCTTGGAACCCACCCTGCCAACAATTATTCCAACCTGCGCCGCATTATTTTGCATAGCCTGAATCTTGCCGACATTTTACCCTTGTCAACAATATATGCGGGATCAACTGAAGCCCCCTGCCCTTTTTATCCGCCAGAATCACCGCCGCTTATGTATGCCGCTACGGATGGGTCAACCCCTTTTAGGCTGAATCTGCATGTAAACGATTTAGGTCACACCCTGGTTTTTGGTCCTACCGGTGCGGGTAAATCAGTTTTGCTGGCCATGATCGCAGCGCAATTCCGGCGTTATCAAGATGCGTGTATTTTTGCATTTGATAAGGGATTGTCAATGTTCCCCCTGGTCTCTGCCGCGGGCGGCACCCATTATCACATTGCCGGCGATGGCAGCCAGCTTGCTTTTTGCCCGTTAAAATATATTGATACGGATGCTGAACAGGCATGGGCCGAGGACTGGATAAGCACCCTGGCCACCCTGCAGAAAGTTGATATCAAACCCGAGCACCGGACAGCTATACATGACGCTGTTACACAAATCAGGAACTCCCCGGACCAGCACCGCACATTAAGCAACCTGTATCATTATATACAGCACCAGGAACTTAAAGAGGCGATCCAGCATTATACAAACCAGGGTGCCATGGGCAAACTCCTTGATGCCCCTGCCGATTCCATGACCCTGGAAAGGTACACGGTGTTTGAAATTGAAGACCTTATGAATCTGGGTGAAGAAAACTTAATCCCGGTGCTTTTGTATATTTTCCATCGCATAGAAAAAGCATTTAAAGGGCAGCCAAGCATACTGATCCTGGATGAGGCCTGGATCATGCTTGGGCATCCTGTTTTTCAGCAGAAAATACGGGAGTGGTTAAAAGTGCTCAGAAAGGCGAACTGTGCAGTTGTCCTTGCCACACAAAGCCTTTCTGACGCCAGAAATTCAGGCATTTTAGATGTGTTGTCGGAAAGCTGCCCAACCAAAATATTTTTACCAAACCAGGATGCAGGGAAAGAGACTCAAAAAGAACTCTACCACGGCCTGGGCCTCAATTCTACCCAGGTTAAAATCATCGCGCAGGCCAGGCCCAAACGTGAATACTACGCAACATCTTCCCAGGGTTGCCGTCTGATCAACCTGTCTTTATCCCCCCTGGCCCTGTCATTTGCCGGAGTATCAGGCAAAGAAGATATCACCTCAATTAAGAATTTAATAAATGAGTACGGCCCTGAATGGCCGGCACAATGGCTGCGTGCCAGAAATATTAAAATCCCTAAAATTTAAGGAGCATTAAAATGAAAAACAAAATTCAAACCACAATCGCTTTATTGTCCGCCATTGCCTTTGTCAATGTATCAATGGCCGGGATACCTGTTACTTGCGTGAATTGTTCAACGAGTTTTACGCAGGCACTTGAGTACGTCAAAGATATTGAACAAATGGTTGAATCTGTCAAGCGGTACACTGAATTGGTAAAGCAGACAGAGAACGCCATTACAAACACGATGAATCTGCCTACCAATCTGCTCTCAAACCTTCAATCTCAAATCAGGGTAGCGGTTGCCAATGTGAACCGCCTGAATTCTTACAAGGCTGATATGGGCGCACTGCTGACAATTTTTACTGACACCTGGCCCGAATTACGGGACTTAAAAATTGATGACATATTAGCGCAGGATCGTATTGAAATGCAATTGGATCAGTTTTCAAAAGCCTCTGAGAAAATTGACAATGTTTTGCAGTCAAATTTTCAGCTCACCGGCCAGCAGTTACAAGACCTGCAGGATTCGGGGGAGTTTGATGATTACCTGGAGGATCTTCTTTCAAGCAAAACCGGCAGGCAGCAGGCAATTGAAGCAGGGAACCAGATCAACGCCCTTACCGTTCATGAAATGAGACAGACAAGGGCCTTGCTAGCTAATTATGTTCAGGCTCAGACTGCGGCTTTGGCTCAAGAACACAATGCTGCAAAGTTAAAGGATGCTGATTTGCAGCAGGAAATGGAAGTAGAGATTGATGTAGACCCTAATACATTACAACTTCCATGAATCAAGGCAATTTAAGTGTGTTGGGGTCAATATTTACATCGACTTTTTTTTCTTGTGCTTCGATTTTCTTCCACTCGGGCTCAGAGT
>NZ_JBFXHE010000491.1:0-3043 GCF_050177295.1 Desulfobacter sp. | reverse complement strand
ATCAAAGGGTTTCAACCATTCTTAAGATACGAAAGTGGTTTCGAAACATGGTGATCCGGCTGTCCACAAGCTTGAAGCGTGCCCTGGACAGATAATAAATGGCATCCAGCAAATCCGTCGAAGTAAGCATGCCCTTTTCAAAAGCCAGCCGGGTGATGCGAAGATTTTCCTGGGCCTCAGTCCGGCTTTTGTCAGCCACATCCATGTTTTTCAGGGAAACACTGAAATCCAGGAAAAGGTTATCCAGGTGGTTGGTCATCTCCCGTTCAAGTTCGGTGAGGTCTGCCCGGACTTTAACCACGTCCAGGCGGGCCTTTCCCAGTTCCCGGTTTTTACGGAATCCGTCAAACAAGTTTATGGTGCCCCGGAGCATGATCCGGGATTCCTCCCCGGAATCGGAAGTTCCGGGCCCGTCATCACGGGTGAGGTATTGGGACACAAGATCCAGCTTGGGATAAAACTGGGCTTTGGCCGAATTAACGCTGATCTTAAAATCCTCCACACGGCAGCGAAGCGCCTGGATCTCACTTCGGTTGTCAATTAAAAGGGTCTGGTAAAGCGCCGGGTCATCCAGAACCGGAATATGGCTAAAACAACCAAAATCCAGTTGTGTTGCCTTTACCCGGGTAACGGTTTTCAGCCCCAGATTATTGACAGCCTGCTCCTGCAGAGCCCGGGCTTTGTGGACCTGCTGAAGCGCATTGGCTGCTTCCACCTTAATTTTCAGCCAGTCGTTTTTTTTAAGCACCCCTACTTTGTATTTTAATTCAACATTGTGCTGCTCTTTGCGATAAAGACTTAACGCATCTTCAGCCACTTCCAGATTGGCCACAGCACCAAATACCTCAAGAAAATCCAGGGCCACTTCCAGACGGATATCCTGTTTGACGCCCTTAAGTATAAGCCGGCGGATTTCCTGCTGTTTTTTCGCTGAATCCAGATCGTTTATGTCCTTGAAACCTGAAAACAGATTCCAGGTGGCAGTTGCCCGGCTTTGGAAAAAACTGCGTTCGGTCTCCGACAGCTCGGCCTGATCCAGATTATTATACTGGTATCCCAGATCAATGGTTGGCAGAAAACGCCCCTTGACCAGGAGTACCTCTTGTCCGCTTTTTTCCAACATGGCCTCATGGGCCTTGATCAGGGCCCGTTTGTCCATGGCCGTATCCATAAGTTCATCCAAAGTGACGGCCGCAGCCGATGCACCTAAAGCCAGCAGGAAAACTGCCGCCAGAGCCAGGCACTCCAATGGCGTTGACCACGGGTTGTTTTTATTGAATATCATCGGCCGCCTCCTTTTTACCCCTGGTTTCCAGCCCCATGAAGAAAGAAAGCAGCGCCGGGATAACAAAAAGGGTGAACAGGGTTGAAACGGACAGCCCGCCCAGAAGCACGCTGCCGATACCGCGATAGAGTTCACTTCCGGAACCCGAGGAAAGCACCAGGGGTAAAAGCCCGAAAATGCTGGTAGCCGCACTCATGAAAATCGGCCGGATACGGGTGCTCACCGCCTCTGAAATGGCCGGAATAACAGCCAGTTGGCTGGTTCTGAAATTGATCAGGGACTGATGGACAATAAGAATGGCGTTGTTGACCACCGTTCCGATAAGAATAATAAACCCCAGCATGGTCAATACGTCAAACCCCTGGGGGGAGACAAAAAGATTGACCAGCTTAAGTCCCATGAATCCGCCGGCCCCGGCTAGGGGGATGGTAAACATGATGATTAAGGGATAGAAAAAATGTTCAAACAGGGCTGCCATAAGTAAAAAGGTGATGATCAGGGCTGTGAACAGGTTCCATTGCAGGGCCTGCCGGGTTTCGGTGAGCCGGTTGGCATTTCCCGTGACCCGGACTGATGTCCCGTCAAGGTTCCCTTCGGACTGCATGGGTGCAAGGACCTGTCCCCGGATCATTTCTGCGGCCTCCTGAAGGGTTATCCCCTCGGGGGGGCTGACCTCCAGTTTCACGGTCCGGTCTCTTTCCAGGTGGTCGATCTGGACCAACCCGCTGGTGTACGCCAGGGTTGCCACATCCCGGAACCGGATGTTTTTGCCCGGGGGGGTAACAATCTGGCAGTCCATGAGTGCTTCAGGAGAGGTAAAACGCCCGTCATCGCCTTTAAGCACCAGGTCGATCTCCCGTTTTCCCTCGGGGGCGTAATCATCAATTTTGCATCCGTCCATCATAATATCCAGATAAAGGGCAAAATCTTCCTCGGTCAACCCGTTGGCTGCAAGTTTCCATTTAACCGGATTGATGTGCACCTCGGGATAGGTGGATTCCAGGGAGGGGACCGGCCGGATCTGGGCACCGGGAATCACTTTCATGATGGCCCGGTAAAGGGTGTGCCCGGCATGGGTAATACGATCCATCTCTTCTCCGGAAATACTGACATCCACGGCCCGGCTGCTCCCGATGCGGTGGTTGAAAATTCCCACCTGAAAGCAGACACCAAACATATCCGGAATGGCCTGGGTAATTCTCTGGAATAAAGGAATAATCTGTCTGCCCTGGGTATCATGGATGGAGATGCCACCAAACACGTTGAGCTTATCAGTGGCCATGTACCAAAGATATTTGAGCATAGGCACACCGTCTTTCTGGTCCTCTTTAAAATAGTCGGCGGTTTCCCGGTAGATGAAATTACCAATCTCTTTTCTTTTTTCAACCGAGGCCCCGGGGGGCGGTATCAGCAGGTTGAGAATATAGTTCTGATTACCCTGGGGAAGGTATTCCGCAGGAGGGAGCAAAACCATAGTCAGCAAAATCGCGGCGGCGGTAAATCCTGTTACCGTTAAGATCCGGGTCCATTTACTTCTTAAGGAGAGATGTGAGCCGGACATTAAAACGTTTTTTAGTCCAGCTCCCACTTTTTCCACAGGCCGCCAGAACGAAGATCCGGCGGTCTGCCTCCCCGGGGTGCCCATGGCATAAAACCGGTTGGTCAGAACAGGGATCACGGCAACGGAAACAAACAGGCTGAAAAGAATTGACGCGGTAACGGCAATGGCAATATCACTGAAAAGCTGACCCGCCTCAC
>NZ_JBFXHE010000490.1:0-3046 GCF_050177295.1 Desulfobacter sp. | reverse complement strand
TGTCGGACTACTATGATTATACCGGCCTACGCGATGCAGCTCGAGCCAGATCCCAGGCAGACTGGCTGGTAGGCATGATCTGCACCCGGGCCATGACCCTCATAGGACGTGATGCCGGCTGCCAGGGCGTGTTATCCCTTGGCCGGGTCCAGACCCCGACCCTGGCCCTGGTGGTCAACCGGGACCTGGCTATTGAAAACTTCAAACCCCATCCGTATTTCACCCTGCATGTTGAAATCCTTCATGAAGCAGGACCATTCACTGGCACGTTTCAGCCACTTGACACACAAAAAGGGCTGGATGACCAAGGCCACCTAATCAGCCCTGATGAAGCCTATCGGATCAAAAAAGAAGTAAGCGGTCAGACGGGCAAAATTCTTGAAGCCCACAAAGAGAAAAAGAAGAAGAATCCGCCGTTACCTCATTGCCTGTCCTCTTTACAAAAAGCGGCCTCGTCAACGTTGGGTATGGGAGCAAAACAAGTGCTTGATGTGGCCCAGGCCCTTTATGAAAAAAAGCTGACAACCTATCCCCGGTCCGACTGCCGTTATCTGCCGGAGGAACAATTTGATGAAGCTGGCAGTGTGCTTTCAGTCCTGGCAAACCTGCCCGGGCTTGAGCAAATTGCCGGGAACACGGATTGCTCCATCAAAAGCCCTGCATACAACACGAAAAAAGTCACTGCCCATCATGCCATTATTCCCACGGGTGAAATTCCTTCGAATTTATCAGATGACGAATCTGACCTGTACCGCATGATTGCACAAAGCTTTTGCCTTCAGTTCTATGCAGCCATGGAGTTTGAAGCGCAGAAAATTTTGACCGGCATCAATCATACTGTCTGGAAATCAACGGGCCGAACGATATTGAATCCAGGCTGGACAGCTTTCATCAAAGAAGAAAAATCAGACGCTGAAAACAGTGAAGAACAAGCCTTACCTAATGTCCATGAAGATGACGACATAACCGCTTCTGACATTGATATCAAATCCCAAAAAACCAAACCACCCGCAAGGTTTACCGAAGGTACACTCATTGAGGCCATGGCAAATATCCACAGGTTTATTGAAGATACCGAAGCCAAAAAGACTTTAAAGGAAAATGAAGGGATCGGGACTGAAGCCACTAGGGCCGGGATCATAGAAACATTAAAAACCAGGCAGCTGCTTGAACTCCGGAAAAAAAACATCATTTCAACGGATCTTGGTCGGCAGCTGGTAAAAATGGCCCCAGGTATACTCACTGATCCTGTGACAACGGCACAATGGGAATCAAGGCTTTCTGCCATCGCTGATGGTAACGAAAGCCTGTCTGAATTCATGACGGATCAAACCACCCAAATCCCGGAACTTGTTAAAGCAATATTCGCCCTTCAATTAGCCCCTTTGCCGGGAACCCATCTTTGCCCGGAATGCGGCCGGCCTTTACGCAGGCAAAAAAGCAAAAAAGGGTCGTGGTATTGGGCCTGCTTCAACCAGGATGGGCATGTCAAGCCTGTGTTCCTCAACGATAAAAACGGCAAGCCGGATTTAACGCCAAAAAAGGAAATAGAATTATCAGAACACAAGTGCCGGGCCTGCGGCAAACCGCTTGTAAAACGGGAATCAAAGAAAAAAGGAAAAGGAGGCAAAAAAAATTATTGGTGGGGATGCTCCGGCTTCCCCGAATGCAGACAAACGTATTTTGACAATAACGGCAGACCCCAGTTCGCAGATAAAAAAGGAGAATGACAATGGATTTTGAATACTTTGCAATGAAACGCAACATGACCGTTAATGAGTACATCGCCTGGCTGAAAAGACAGCTTGACCGTCTTGATTTTGATTCTGACGATATCCCGGGGGATGTTGCCGAATATGCGGAAGAATCCTTTGGCCTTATCAAAATTTCTGCTGAAGAATTAGCCAGAATGCAGAAGGCACAGTTGGAGAGTGAGGAGGCTGACTTATGAGTAAATATCAAGATCAGCTCAATGATTTTTCCAAAAGGGTTTTAGAGGCCATTGAAAAAGGCAATGCCCCCTGGCAGAAACCGTGGGAGGAAGGCAGGTTGCTGGAATTGCCTAAAAATTTAACCACTGATCAGAATTATAAAGGGGTAAACCTGATTAATCTGGCAATGAGCGGCTACAATGATCCCAGGTGGATGACGTTCAACCAGGCTAAAGATATGAATTGCTTTGTCAAAAAAGGGCAAAAAGCTTCCAAAGGATTTTTTTATTCACCTGCCAGATTGGAAAAAGAGCTCGATGATAAAGGAAAGCCCGTCCTCGACGAAAACGGTGAAGAAAAAATTACCAAGGTCAATAGACCTGTTTTTAAAACTTTTTCTGTTTTTAATGCCACCCAGATTGAAGGTGTTGAAGAATACAAGCATCCGGAGCCTGCCTGGACACCGGAAGATAAAGCAGAAAATCTGATATCCGCTGCCAATGTGGAAATCACCGGAAGCCAGCTTGATAAGGCGTTTTATAATTTTTTAACCCATTCCATTGAAACGCCGGACAAATCACAGTTTGACGATAAATCAAAATATTATTCAACAGTATTTCATGAATTAGCGCATGCCACGGCTCATAAATCCATGATGGACAGGGGTGTTGACTATGCGGATAAGGATTCCAGGGCCAAGGAAGAATTAAGGGCGGAAATATCAAGCTGGCTGGTGTGTTCTCAAATCGGCATTGGATATTCTGCCGAATCCAAAGAAAGCAATAAAGCATATGTTTCGTCCTGGCTCAAAGCCATAAAGCCGGAAGATCGGGCAAAAGAACTAGGGTTTGCAATGAAAGACGCTGAAAAAATCTCTGAATACCTGATGGGGCTTGATTTAGAGAAAGGTAAAACAGCAAAAATTGAAGCGGATATCCCACAGGAATCAAGTCCGTTGGTAAAAAAGGACGCGGAACGATTACAGGCTAAAGCAGATCAATACCGTGTTGATCAAAAAAATCTGTTTTCGTATACGGAAAAGATAACTGTGGCCATGAGCAATCCCGATTTGTTTGATGATTTGATGCCCGACCACTATAAAAATGATCCGTTAT
>NZ_JBFXHE010000489.1:0-3047 GCF_050177295.1 Desulfobacter sp. | reverse complement strand
CAGGTAGCCGGTAGGGGAGGGCGGAAAGCGTGTGATTATTGTATTCATTATGATCTCCAAAAGTTAAACTCTACGAACAACAGCCGGTACAGGATATTTGGGCCTTGTACTGCCCGAATTCGTATAAACAGCGTAAAATCGACGGTTTATCTATCATAATTGCGGGGCCTAAAGCAATCAGCAATTCTAATTAGAATCTTTGGTTGACTTCAAATAAAAAATAGGGTAATTAGATATGTTTTAAATTTTGGTAAGTATTAAATGAAAACCAAATAAAATAATATAGTTAGGAGAAAGTCATGGCCGTACCCAAGCAGAAAAGCTCCAAGGCAAGAGGAAGAAAAAGACGTACCCATTATAAAACCGGTTCCCCTACCATAACTTTATGTTCCGAGTGTCAGGAGCCAAAATTGCCCCATAGAGCATGTCCTGAATGCGGTGCATACAAAGGCAGAAATGTAAACACTGATATGGATGCAGACGATTAGTAGGCCGGAAGATACTTCAAGGAGTCAGATTATGACCATTGAAACCAAGGTAAGAAAAATTATTGCTGAAAAAATTCCCGGCATTGATATTGAGGACGTGGTTCCCCAGGCGTCGTTGATCGAAGATCTGGGGGCTGATTCTCTGACCATCGTTGAGCTTATCATGTCCATGGAAGAGATTTTTGAAATAGAAATTGACGACGACCAGGCCGAGAAATTGTCGACTGTCCAGGATATTTATGACTTCATTGCATCGAAATCATAAATAAATATAAAGGTCCGGGGTAGATATGGAAAAGGATAAACAGATTATCATCGGCAGTGATCATGCCGCGTTTGAATTAAAGGAAAAGATTAAGGATCTGCTCGCCGGTCTTGGTTATGAGGTTGAGGATGCGGGTACCCACGGCACTGCTTCGGTAAATTATGCCGATTTCGGTAAAAAGGTGGCCCAAGCCGTTTCCGACGGTACATTTGGCCGGGGTATTCTTCTGTGTGGCACCGGCCTTGGCATGTCCATGCAGGCCAACCGGTTTAAAGGTGTACGTGCCGCCCTGTGCTCGGATATCTTTTCCGCCAGGATGAGCCGGCAACACAATGATGCCAATATTCTGGTCATGGGTGGTCGTGTAATCGGTGATATTCTTGCCTTTGAACTGGTCAGGGAATGGCTTGCCACCCCCTTTGAAGGTGGTCGCCATCTGGACCGTATCCGTTCCCTAGATTAGAAGATTAGGTTAAGAAAGGCACGATTGAATTATGGAAAATATACAATTTATCAAAGCTTGTGATCCTGAGATTGCCTCCGTTATTGAGCGTGAATACAGTCGGCAGGAATACGGGCTGAATCTCATCGCTTCGGAAAATACAGTCAGCCGGGCAGTCATGGAAGCCCAGGGCTCCATCATGACCAACAAATATGCTGAAGGGTATCCGTCAAAGCGCTATTATGGCGGGTGCCAGTACATGGACGAGGCGGAAAATCTGGCCATTGAGCGGGTAAAAAAGCTATTCGGTGTGGAATATGCCAATGTGCAGCCCCATTCCGGATCCCAGGCCAATATGGCGGCTTACTTTTCCGTGCTCTCTCCCGGCGACGGGATACTGGCCATGGATCTTTCCCATGGCGGTCATTTAACCCATGGCGCAGGGGTAAGTTTTTCAGGCCGTTTGTTCAATTTTTCTCATTATGGTTTAAATCCGGAAACCGAAACAATCGATTTGAACCAGGTGGAAGATCTGGCCCGGGCAAATAAGCCTAAAATGATTGTGGCAGGGGCTTCGGCCTATCCTAGAACCCTTGACTTCAAGGGCTTTTCCGAAATTGCCAAAGCATGCGGTGCGCTGTTTCTGGTGGATATGGCTCATATTGCAGGCCTTGTGGCTGCGGGGGTACATCCCACACCTGTTGGATATGCAGATATTATCACTTCCACCACCCATAAAACCCTTCGTGGTCCCAGGGGTGGACTGATTCTCTCCAGCGCCGAACGGGGCAAAAAAATCAATTCCCAGATTTTTCCCGGTATCCAGGGCGGTCCCTTGATGCATGTTGTTACGGCCAAGGCAGTGGCGTTTAAAGAGGCATTGTTGCCGGCGTTTACTGAATATCAGAAACAAGTGGTCAAAAATGCCGCTGTCCTGGCAAAGGTGCTCATGGAAAGGGGCTATAAACTGGTGTCCAATGGTACGGATAACCACATGGTTCTGGTCGATTTTTCCGGGTTGGATATCACTGGAAAAGATGCGGAAGAGCGTCTCGGACAGGCAAATATTACGGTGAACAAAAATACCGTACCCAATGAAAAACGCAGCCCCTTTGTGACTTCGGGTGTACGTATCGGGGTGCCGTTGATTACCTCCAGGGGCATGAATGAAGATGCTGTGGGAGATATAGCCGGATTTATCTGCGATGTGTTGGATGACGAGGCAAATGTAGCTAAAGTAGCCGCCAAGGTTAAAGAGCTTTGCACCCACTACCCGCTGTATGGGGATACCGCCTGCTGATGCCCCCTGTTTTCCCTGATTCCGCAAACGCCGTTAGTGATGGCCGCCCCTCCTGGGATGAGTATTTTATGGCCATCACGGAACTTGTGGCCTCCAGGGCCACCTGTCTTCGGCGAAAGGTGGGCGCGGTGCTGGTGAAGGATAAGCGCATTTTATGCTCGGGTTATAACGGGGCGCCCTCCCAACTCCCCCATTGCATACAGACCGGTTGCCTGCGCGATCAGCGTAATATACCCTCCGGGGAAAAACATGAGCTTTGCCGGGGTGTTCATGCTGAACAGAATGTGATCATCCAGGCTGCCTTCCACGGGATACCAGTTGCCGGTGCCTCTCTGTACTGTACCATTCAACCCTGTTCCATCTGCGCCAAGATGATCATTAACGCCGGGATTAAAAAGGTGTACTTTAAAAAGGGATACGACGACCCCCTTTCCCTGGAGATGTTTGCCCAGGCCGAGGTGGAACTCATCCGGCTTGAATAATATCATGATAGTGTCTGAACTGAAAATCGTGTTTGGACGCAAAGTTGCCCAGATGCAAGGCGCAGAAAAA
>NZ_JBFXHE010000488.1:0-3048 GCF_050177295.1 Desulfobacter sp. | reverse complement strand
GGCAGTGGATGAAATGATCCGGTTTAATTACGGGCCGAAAAATCACCGCGAGATGAAACAGAAAAACAAAGCCTTTCTCCAAAAAACCGTTGGCCTTGAGCAGAATCCGGAAGCCCCTTTGTTTTTTTGGCCTTCCCGCCTGGACCCGGTCCAAAAAGGATGCCAGCTGCTGGCCCAGATCATGTACGAGATCATATCACGCTACTGGGAGACCGGGATTCAGATCGTCTCCGTGGCAGACGGAGAGTATTATAAGCATTTTAAAGATATTGCCGAATTCCACGATTTAAGGCACCGAATAGGCGTCCTCAGGTTTGACGAACAACGCTCCCACCAGGCTTTTGCCGGGAGTGATTTTGTTTTCATGCCATCTTCCTTTGAACCTTGCGGCCTTCCCCAGATTATCGGGGGCATTTACGGCACCCTGCCCATTGTATTTGACACAGGCGGCCTCCATGACACGGTAAAGCCCCTTGACCTGGAAAACTCCAGCGGCAACGGTTTTATTTTCACCGTATACGATGCCCGGGGACTGAACTGGGCTGTGGACCGGGCCATGGACTTTTTTGCCCTTGATCCAGATGAAAGAGAAGTTCAGATCCGGCGGATCATGATTGAGTCTGTCATGGAATTCAACCACAGCCGCTGTGCTGAAAGCTATATTAGCCTGTATGAAAAAATGCTCAAAAGGCCCTTTATTGTCTGGCCCGGAATGGACACTGGCCAGCAACCGGGAGATTGCGGGATTTGAACAAAATATTGACACCATGATTTTAAAAAATTAAAATAAATCCGTTGGGTTAGCTTCCAGCTTTACGATACCATATTATTAAAAACCATTTCGGAGGGTGTCATGTTTACAAAACAATATCTTAAAACCAAGGATGTGTGCAGGGTCAGATTTAAAGTGCAGAAAAAAGTGATTGGACCGGCAGAAACAGTCAATCTGGTTGGTGATTTCAACAATTGGGATGAAAAGGCCGGGGCCATGAAAAAGCTTAAAAACGGGGATTTTTCTGCGGTCCTTGACCTTGAGCCGGAACGGTCCTACCAGTTCCGTTACCTGGTGGATGATACCCGCTGGGTTAACGATGAAAGCGCGGATGTTTACCTGCCGTCTCCCTTTTCCGGGGAAGACAACTCGGTTGTGACGATTTAAGGGCCGGGTTTTCCGGAAATTAAAGACCCCAGGGTCCTGTATGGAGTTCACGCATGTCCTATTTTGATTTTTCAAATTTTGAGATCTCCTTTAACAATTACATTAAGTACATTCTGGGCAA
Source organism: Desulfobacter sp. (assembly GCF_050177295.1). Classification (NCBI taxonomy): domain Bacteria; kingdom Pseudomonadati; phylum Thermodesulfobacteriota; class Desulfobacteria; order Desulfobacterales; family Desulfobacteraceae; genus Desulfobacter; species Desulfobacter sp. The sequence continues at coordinate 1,768 of NZ_JBFXHE010000488.1, read as the reverse complement.
GCAGCCTGAGCACGCCTCGAAAAATGATCAGTTAAACGCTGTTTCCTATGCCGTTGGCAAGTACCTGATGGATATTGGTTATGATACCCAGAAACGCTACCAGGAAAATGATGCCAAACGCCTGCATTACCTGTCTCTTGAATTTCTTATCGGGCGGCTTTTAAGCAATAATTTATTAAACCTAGGTATTTATAACCGCTGTAAAAAGTTTCTTGGGAAAAAGGGCATTGATCTTGACTTTCTGGTGGAGGAAGAACGGGATCCGGCCTTGGGTAACGGCGGTCTTGGGCGTCTGGCCGCATGTTTTCTAGATTCTTTGGCCTGCCTGAATATGCCGGGATTCGGGTACGGGATCAACTATGATTACGGTCTGTTCAAACAGGTGATCGTTAACGGATACCAGAAGGAAAAACCCGATTACTGGCCCAACCGTATGTCGCCATGGCTGATCCGCAGAACAGAAGAGCGGTATATGGTTCCCATTTACGGCCAGGTGGAGGGCAGTGTGGACAGGGACGGGGAGTATAACCCCATATGGACGAACTGGTCCCTGCTCATTGGCCGGCCCCATGATATCCTGGTTGCAGGTTTCGAAGGCCGTACCGTAAATTATTTGCGACTGTTCACGGCTGAGGCGTCCGAGAATTTTGATATCGATATTTTTAATGACGGGGACTATTTCAAAGCCGTGGGCCGGAAAATAAAATCCGAGACCATTTCAAAAATTCTCTATCCGTCAGATTCCAAAGAGGCGGGAAAAGAACTTCGGCTGCTCCAGGAGTATTTCCTTGTGGCCTGTTCCTTAAAGGATATTATCCGCAAGTATGAAATGGACCATGACACCTTTGACCATTTTTACAGAAAGGTGGCCATTCAACTCAACGATACCCATCCGGCCCTGGCCGTGGCCGAGCTGATGCGTATCCTGGTGGATGAAAAAGGCATTCAATGGGAAACAGCCTGGGATATCACTAAAAAAACCCTTGGATATACCAATCACACCCTGTTGCCCGAAGCCCTGGAAACCTGGCCGGTGACTATCCTGGAACGGGTGGTGCCCCGGCATATGCAGCTGATCTATGAAATCAACCAGCGGTTCCTGGAATATTTAACCGTGCGTGATCCTGATGTGACAACTGAAAGCATTGCAAAGATGTCCATCATCCAGGAAGGGCCTGTCAAGGAGGTGCGCATGGCCAATCTTGCCATCATCGGCAGCCATTCGATAAACGGGGTGGCAAAGGTACACTCCGATCTGATTAAAACACAGCTTGTTCCAGAATTTTACAGGCTGTGGCCGGAAAGATTCAACAATAAGACCAACGGGGTCTCCCCCAGGCGCTGGATCGCGGCCTGCAACCCCGGCCTTGCCGATTTTATCACCGACGCCATCGGTCACCGGTGGGTGGGGGACTTATCACGGATCTGGGAACTGGAAGCCTTTGAAAATGATCCGGGATTCCTGGACCGGCTGGGCCAGATCAAGCTGGCCAACAAAGAGGCCTTGGCCACGCTGATCCGTAAGCAATTGTTCCTGACCGTGGATCCCCAGTCCATTTTCGACATCCACGCCAAGCGGATCCATGAATACAAGCGCCAGTTGCTCAATGTGCTTCATATCATCCACCTGTATCTTTCCATCAAGGAGGACGGCAAGGATATCGGGCATCCCCGGACCTTTATTTTCGCAGGCAAGGCAGCTTTGAGTTACCACTTTGCCAAACTGATCATCAAACTGATTCACTCGGTTGCCAGCGTGGTCAATAAG
>NZ_JBFXHE010000487.1:0-3051 GCF_050177295.1 Desulfobacter sp. | reverse complement strand
TGGATGTGCCGCCCATGTCGAAGCCGATGACGGGCTGTTTTTTTTCAGAATCAAAGGTGGTCATGGCATATCCCACCACCCCGCCGGCCGGTCCGGAGAGGATGGCGCGGCTGCCGGTGAACCCGTCAGCACCGGCCAGGCCGCCGTCTGACTGCATGAAAAGAAGGCCTGTATGGGTAAGCTTGTCCTTGAACCCGTGTTTAAAGCTGTCAAGGTAGGTGCGAATATGCGGGTTGAGGTAGGCGTCCACCATGGTGGTATCTCCCCTGGCCACCAGCTTCACCCGCGGCATGACTTTGGAGGAGAGGGAGATCTGGGTGAATCCGATCTCCTGGGCCAGGCGGCCGATGGTACGTTCATGATCCGGCCAGGCATAGGCGTGCATGAGCACGACGGCAAGACTGCGGATGCCCCGATCATAGACAGCCTTAAGATCGGATTTTATGGCCGCTGTATCCAGCGGACGAATCACTGCCAGGCGGTCACCGGTGATCCCCTTCACGATTTTGCCTTCCACTGCCGAGGCGTCCTCATCCTCCCGCAAGATCCTCAGGCGCTCGTCCGCTTCAATGACCTCCCGGTACAGAATTTCGGGTTTTTTGATCTCCAGGTCAAAAATCCGGGGACGGTCCTGGTTTCCGATTTGAAGAATATCACCGAATCCCCGGGTCACCACCAGGGCGCTGGGCGCGCCTTTTCGTTCCAGCAGGGCGTTGGTGGCCACGGTGGTCCCCATGCGAATCCATTCAATCCGGTCGGATTCGAACAGTTCTTTGGGTACGGGCTTGCCGGTCACCTCTTTCAGGATGCGCCGGATTCCTTCACGGGGTGCGTCAGGATAGTTCCGGGGATCTTCGGATAAAAGCTTGATGACCCTGAACCCGGGTTCTCCGGGCACCTCGGCATAGATATCCGTGAAGGTGCCGCCGCGGTCGACGGAAAAACGAAATTTGGCGGGGTCGGACATGGATACTCCTTTTTTATTCTGCGCTTGGACAATCCTCTTCTCCCGTGATCAGGGGCTTGATATCTAAAATCGGTGTGCCGTCAATCATATCAATGTGTTTGACCCCAATGCGTTCTTGGTCTTTATTTGTCACCTCAACGACACTCATGCCGATGGCATTGGGACGGATGGGAGAGCAAATGCTGAACACGCCTCTGGAAGAGGAGCGGTGGGGCGGGGTCTGGAACAGGTATCCTGAATTGAATGCCGGGCTTTTATGAAAATGGAAAAGCACCACAATCTTTTGTCCGATTTCAATATCACGCAGGGCAGGCGCAAATTCAGGCTGAATCTCCAATACCCCTTTTTCCTGTGACACGGACCAGTGCCGGGGTGTTTTTGTTGCATTGGTTCTGACAAAACCGATGGGCTTGAAGGAAATGGTTGTGTTCTTTGTCATTATAAACACCTTTTTGGGTTGAGAAAATGTCAATTTAACACAGTTAATTTATATCGTACACGTTCAATATGTTTGACCAGCAATTCTAATTTCAAAAATCATGATTCCTGAAACCAAAGATGTTACAGAAGGGCAACTGTCAACGCCAACGGTTTACAAAAGCGTTATGGATGCCGTGACCACGGGCACGGTGTCCCGCATTGATCTTATGATCAATATTGTGGTCATGATCATCGTTTTTGTGGCCATGGTGAGCCTGATCAATATGGCACTATGACTTATGCCGATGTTGGATGGGCAGCCGTTCACCCTGCAGCGGATTTTAGGCTGGATCATGGCACCTGCAACCTGGGTGATGGGTATCCCATGGTCCCAAGCCCCTGCCACGGGGGCTTTGATGGGAACCAAAACAATTCTCAACGAATTCATCGCATACCTTGATTTGACCCGTATGCCTTCAGGCGAAATAAGTGAACGCAGCCGCATCATTATTTCATATGCCATGTGGGGTTTTGCAAATCAGGGCAGCCTGGGTATTATGATCGGCGGCATGGGCGGTATGGTTCCGGAAAGAAGGGATGAAATCGTATCTTTAGGTTTTCGCTCCATCGTTGCAGGCACGTTAGCCACATGTATGACCGGATCTGTTGCCGGGATATTTTTATAGTGTTTGTGGGGTTTTCAATTCCCCGTTCCTGAAAACCTGCGATTCCAATATTCAGGGTCACCATGTTTTATCTGCCTTGTCTTGCAGATCCTTTCACTCTGTCGGGAGGACGCTTTTTCCTGGCGTCATTGGAAGCAGAGGGCGCCAAAGGCCCGGGGATGGTGAAAGTCCGGGGCCGGCAGGTCCACCGGCGCCCAGGTCAGCCAGTGAGGGTGGGAGGTGTTGTCCGCACATTTGTAAAAGTTGGCCCGCCAGGCCTTGCCCGGTTCGGGGTGAGTTACGGCCGTGTACGAGGAAAGCAGGTCAAAGGGGATTCTGGCACTCAGGAACCAGAGTACTGGATCCTGGACCTCTGGGCTCACAATCTTGGGCAGGGAGGCGTCCCGAAGGATCCGGGCACAGTCTGATACCGGGATTTCAACGGGATCTTTCCTGGGCAGGGTCTGGAAGTGAAACAGGATGGTGCCCCCGCAGTTCATCTCAAGGTTGAAGTACCCCTGGTCCGGGTCCGGCCCCGGAGTAAAGAAGAATTCGACGCAGCTGTCCTGGTATACGCGATCCTGATCGGTCCGGGCCAGGGCCCGGATATACCGGTCCTGGACCCGGAACATCAGGTAAAGGGCCTGGTCGTCATAGGCCAGCTTGACCCGGGTGTCCGGGAAGTGGCGGGGACGTTCTCCCATATGGCAGGTCAGTTTCTGGCTGGAGACGGCATTCCATGGGGGTTTCTGCCATGATGAGGCATCCACCCGGAGTCGGTCCTGTCTGGCAACATAGTGCTGCATGGCGTTCCTTTGAAAGAGAAACAGAAATTTTTCATTTCATATATACATATCCCGTCCACACTTAGAGTCCCGTCAGCCGTTGCCCGGCAACCCGTTTCATCCATGGTGCATGCGCTTATGTGGGCCTGGACAACAATGTTTGAATTCGAGCGGATGATCTGTCCCCGGTATGTCCATTCATGTTCATCTCCTT
>NZ_JBFXHE010000486.1:0-3068 GCF_050177295.1 Desulfobacter sp. | reverse complement strand
ACACGGCATTGACCTGTTCAAATCCAATTCCGGCATTGGCAAGGGTATCAGTCACGCAGGCGTCTATCTGTGCAACCAGATCCTGGATCATATCTTCAAATGCGATTCTTGTGACAAGTTCTTCAATGACGATGCCATAATCCTTGAAAATCACGGTGGCGTCCCCATGGTCGGACAGGCGGCACTTAGCTGATTCAATGGACCGGAATAATAGATACCCATAGTTATCGCGGATCAACCGTTCCAAATTTTCCAGCAGCCGCCTGTCCCTGAGCCCCGCACAAACCTTGAGTTCCTTTATATTCCCAAGAGTTTGCGGACGCCGAAGCCAGGGAATGCGGTGCCATTGCATCAGATGGTTCAAGACAAGCGGGGACAGTCCCGTAAGATTATCACTGAACTTGGATTTGACTTTAACATCCGTGCCATAGTGTTTTGCCACCTTGTGGCGCATGATCAGAGAATCGAAATTATCCCCGCCGATATAAAGCCCGCCAACGGAAAGGATGTCCTGTTCCCTGTCCGTTGAAAAAATAACCGGACGGCCAAGCACAACCTTGTCCACATCCCGGCCAATAATATTCTCTCCCCGATCTTTCATGGTCTTAAGAAGATGTCCGATCAACGCTTCCAAGGTATAATTTTTACCGTAAACATTTGTTTTCTGGAAGGACAGGTCCGATAAAAAGGATTTTATCGACTGCATGTACCGGCCTTCAGCACCGTTGTCGATATACTGTTTGACCCCTTCATGGCCCACAAAAGAGAGGGTCTGTCCCTCTTCCTTTATAAAATAAAATAAAGAATGGATTTCAAAGAATTTGAAAGGGGATTACCCGGGTCGATATCCAGAAGTTTTACCTGGTTGTCAACACTTGCGGCCAGCGCAAAATTGGAAGTGCCGAAATCAATGCCAAATGCAGGAGACATACGCTTTCCTAATCAGCACGGCCCTGGGCTTTGCGGATAAGCGCTGCGTTCTTTTCCTTTACTTCCGGATACGCAGCAGCCAGACTGTTGGATTTTTTGGCCAGGGAAACCGCCTGGACAATATTTCCCTGGTCAAGCTGGGCCTTTGCCATCAGGTGCCAGACCAGCGGGTCCTGACCGTCAATGTATAATGCCTGCTCCAGGGTGGAAAAGGCGAGCTGCGGCTGCCTGCGGCTCAGCTGATTTTCGGCATTCTTGATCATCCGGGTCAGGGCCTTGGGCCGGAGGCGCTGAACAGGGCGCACAGCTGTCAGAAGCGGATTCTGGTCCTCTCCTTTACCCGCAACTGCCGAATCACCGGGCTCAGTACGTTGATCCGGTACAGGTCTGCCGGTCTCGGGCACGGATTCAGGGGGCCGGTGGGACTGGGATATTGAGACAGGTCTTTTTTCCGCACAGGCGGATAAAACGATGAGGGCCATGGCAATGAGATAAAAACAATAGGTTTTCATTTGAATACATCCTTAAGCCAGTCAATAAGATATCGCGGCTTTTTTTTCTGTACCGGTTGTTTATCGGCCCTGGGAGCTGCCGGGATTGGGGATTCGACTTCAGCAGCAGGCCTGGGAACAGGATCAGAAACAACAGGGGCAGACCCGCGGATAAAAGGCATGGCAAGGGCACCGGGGGTATTGTTGTTCGTGCGAAGCCCGGTTTGGGGATTGATAACCGCCCAATCAATATTCTCCGGTGGTGTCAGGACCAGGGGCATATTGGGGATCTGTGCCATGATCCGGCCAAAGACCTGCATGGCGCCGGTTGCCCCGGTCAGCCCTGTGGACTGGTTGTCATCCCTGCCCACCCAGACCACGGCCAGGCGATTCCCGGAAAATCCGGCAAACCAGGTATCCCGCAAATCATTGGTGGTACCGGTCTTTCCGGCAATACCCAGATCCGGAGAAAGCCATCTGGACAAAGATGTTCCGGTACCTTCCCGGACCACAGCCTGGAGCGTTTTGGCCACCAGGAATACGGCTCCCGGATCCAGGTGCTGCTCGATGCGCAAAGGATAGCGCTGGAGCGTTTCCCCGTCAGGGGTATAAACGGCTTTTATGACCCGGGCCGGGGTGTAGAATCCCCCCGAGGCCAGAGTGTGGTAGACCTGGGCAACCTGGACAGGGGTCATCTCAAAACTGCCCAGAAGCATTGCCGGCACAAACGGGGCAACGGGTTTGAACCCTAACTGCGCCATGGTTGCAAAAACAGTTTCCAAACCAAGATCCAGGCCAAGTCTGACCGTAGCCGTATTGTAGGAGTGGACCAGAGCCTGGTACAAGGGCAGCTGCCCATGGAATTTTTTGTCAAAATTCAGGGGCTTCCAAAGACGGCCGCCACTTTTCAATGAAACAGGCCCGTCATTGATCCGGGTCACCAGGGTATAAGTTTCAGGCCGCTCCAGAGCCGAAAGGTATACCGCAGGCTTCACCAGGGAGCCAATGAGACGCTTTGCATCCAGGGCACGGTTAAACCCTTTGGATTCAGGTTGCTTTCCCCCCACCAGGGCCTGAATTTCATTGGTGGCGCTGGCCGTCACCACCACACTGGCCTCAAGCTTTGAATTTCTGCCGGCCATGAAATCCGCCACCCCCTTTTCCGCAGCCAGCTGCACCAAAGGATCCAGCGGGGTGAAAATACGCAGGCCCATGGTTTTTAAATCTTTTTCACGATACGCGTCGAGCAGCCTGCGCTTAACCAGATCCAGGTAAAAGGGAAACCGCCATTGCCGGGGTACCGGAATAACGCCCAGGGGTTGGCCAAGTGATTGTATAAGCTGGGTGGATGAAATCAATCCCTGGTCCGCCATGAGGCCAAGCACAGTGTTTCGCCGGGCCATGGCCTGGTCCGGGTGAACCCTTGGATTGTAGACGGACGGTCCTTTGAGCATGCCTACCAATAGTGCGGTTTCCTCAGGCGAAAGCAATCCCGGTGACTTGCCGAAGTAAAACTGAGCCCCCAGGCCAAACCCGTGTATGGCCCTGGAACCGTCCTGTCCCAGGTAAACTTCGTTAATATAGGCTTCAAGAATTTCCTCTTTGGTAAACTGGCGCTCAATGGCAGCCGCAACAAAGGCTTCACTG
>NZ_JBFXHE010000485.1:0-3073 GCF_050177295.1 Desulfobacter sp. | reverse complement strand
GCAGCGCATTTTTGCTTTCCGACGGCACCTATTTGGCCGTAGGCGGTAAAACAGGCACTGGCGACAACCGCCACAATATCTACAGTTTGGGCGGACATCTCATTTCATCCAAGGCAATAAACCGCACCGCCGTGTTTGTCTTTTTCATCGGTGATCGGTTTTACGGCGTCGTCACCGCCTATGTGGCTGGCCAGGATTCCGACGACTATAACTTCACAAGTGGGCTTGCGGTACAGGTCCTAAAGGCCGCAGCACCCCAGTTGATGCCCCTGTTGACACCCGGCGGGTAGCAGCGGGCCCGGTGAACAAAAAAATCGTGTTCATTTTTTTTCAGTCCAGTTGCGAATCTTTTGGTAGTCATTGAACATAAAATCCATCTCATCCTTGGTTATGGCGGCCCCGGAGTCCTTAAGCGGCGTGAAAAAAGCCTGCGCCAGGGTCTCGTCTTCCGGGGTCATGCCTTCCCTCAAGTTAAACGCCCGGGCCTTGGCTGCCACGTTCAGGGCAATACCGGACAGATTCTCCTTTGATCCGTCCATGCCTGTTGCAGCAGTGATCATCTCTCCGAGCAGTTCCCAGGGGTAGAGGTCACGATAGAATTTGCACAGGATCATGGTGTCAAACAGGGTGAGTCTGTCTTCAAAATCAATAAAGAGTTTTGCCTTCCCTTCCACTTGATCGGGATCAATCATGCCTGCCAGTTCCGGTTTGTAAAAGGTAGACCGCAGATGGCAGGCTCCCCGGTCCGAGGCGGCATAGGCCAGGCCCATCCCCTTGAGTACCCTGGGGTCGTAGCCTGCCGGTTCCAAACCTTTGACATGAACCGCCTGATCCTCCATACCGAAGACTGCGGCGGCGTGGCGAATACCCCGGGCCAGGGTTTGGCCGATGCCCGCTTCATTGGCCGCAATTTTGACAAGCAGCTCTTCGATCGCCCGGGCGTCACCGAATTGGATGGCATAATCGGATTTCCCCTGTTCGTGGGCCATCATGGCAAAGGCTGCCAGATTTCCGGCAGTAATGGTGTCTATCCCCAGACTGTCACAGACATGGTTGAGCCGGACAATCTGTTCCACCTCCTCCACCATGCACAGGCCGCCAAAGGTGTATAGGGTTTCGTACTCCGGTCCCTCCAGCACCAGGCCCTTGTGGGGTCCTTGGATGACCTTTGTCATCCGGCCGCAGGAAAGATAGCATTTTGCGCAGGCATGGGGGGTGACGTCGCATTGGCTGTGCAGGGCATCTGCTGATATTTTTTCCCAGTGGGGGGCGTATCCTTTGGTCCAGTACCGGGTGGGAAAGGCCCCGGCATTGTTCATGATTTTTACCATCTGGGAGGTGCCCATGGATTTATAAGCCTGGACCACGGGATGATCCTTAGCCTCGGCAGCCATGGCCTTAGATAGTTGAGTCAGTCCTTTTTTATCAAAAACCTCCCGTTTTTTATTGCCTGAAAAAACAATGGCTTTAAGGTTTTTTGAGCCCATGACCGTGCCGGTGCCGGCCCGTCCTGCACATCGCCATCCATCGTTTTTGATGATGGAAAATTTGACCCCGGCCTCGGCAGCCGGTCCAATCACGCTGAGTCCGGTTTTCCAGCCTTTGGGGTGTTTGCCGCTGAATTCGGCTTTAACGGCAGACTCCGTTTCAAAGGTGTCTTTGCCGGCAAGATGAGTGCCGTCGTGGAAAAAAGCCCCTTCCGGGGTGATTTCCATCATGATCAATCCATCTGCCCTGCCGTGGATGACAATGGCATCAAAGCCTGTGGCGGAAATGGCTTCAGGTACCTTGCCCCCGGAATAGGACTCAGCATAGAGACCGGTCAACGGGGATTTGGTAAAAACCCCGTACCTGGAACTGCCCCAGGTGGTGGTGCCGGTTACGGCACCCGTGGCAAAGATCAACCGGTTCTCCGGCGAAAGGGGATCAATACCCGGCGGGTTCAGTTCTGTCAAAAGCCATGTGGCAAGCCCCTTGCCTCCCAGAAAATTTTCGTAAACCGACTGATCCACGCTTTTGATCTCTGCTTTTTGATTAGACAGATCCACGTAAAGGATCTGATTAAAAAAACCTTTCATTTCCATCTCCTTTCATTTCCTCGAAATGCCTATCTCCTACAGTAATTCTTGTTGAAGTACAAGAAAAAGGTTAGCTAAATACCTTTGAAGTGCCAAAATATCAATATGTTGAAAATGATCCATCAAAATTGATAGGTATTGCCGCCGAAGTTAGAACCAAACCCGTTTTGGGTCTTCAGGTATTGGATGTTTTGTTTTACGACCCTTTCCTAATTTAAGGGTTTTGTTTATTGTTCATACATTGGTTGACAAAAAGGACGCTTTCATTTAGAGCTTGCGCTAACCTTTTTTAACGGATTATGTTTTGAGACGGTCTAATCAAACCAATCAAAAATCATGGCAAAAAACACAAATCAAGATGCTTGCTAAGGCTTGTATTTTGTTTGTTGTGTTGACAGTGGCAGGCCTGTCCTCTCCGCCGGCCAGTTATGTTGAAATGAGGATGGACGTATTGACAGGGGCCATCAAGGAATATGTTGAATCTCATCCCCTAAGCCTGCCCGCCTCCTTCAAACATCAATCATCTTCAAACCATCAAGGACTTTGGTTGGCTGACATTTACCACCTGACAGGTTTGCGCCCCCTCTGGGTAACCCCCGAAGGTCCAGGTAAGAAAGCGGCAATTATTTTTCTTTATTTGAGCAAATCCAATACTGAGGGCCTTGACCCGGATGACTATGGGGTTAGAAGAATTTCCGATCTCTGGAGGGCGCGTCAGCCTCAGCTCCTTGCCGAGCTTGACATCCTTTTGACCTTCAACCTTATCCAATATATTCATGATGTCAGTTGTGGGCGACTTTCTGATGTTAACAAAGAGTTCGACCCTGTTGCTTCCATAGAACAAACGCTGAGCGCTCCGGACCTTGCAGGTTACCTCGCAGGGCTTCCCCCTTCACACCGGCATTATACCGAGTTGAAAACGGCATTAAAGATATACCGTGCCATTGAAAAAGATGGGGAATGGCCACGAATACCAGCCGGAAAAACCATCAGGC
>NZ_JBFXHE010000484.1:0-3086 GCF_050177295.1 Desulfobacter sp. | reverse complement strand
TTGGCAGGGTTAAAATTATTCACGGTTAAAAATTCAGATTCACCATGTATTTTAAAGTCACATATTCAGCCATTTATAACTGGAAAGGTTCAGGGACCGAACGGGAACAGAACGATCCAAACCTTATTATCCAGGGAATTAGGAATTATTTACAAACAGTCAGCAGAGATGATCTATGAAATGGAACGTCAGGGAATTGTAAAGACCCTTGACCAGGAAAAGCCCGTTAAAGGCATTAGGGCTTATAATCAAAACGAATAATATTCTTGTTAATCCAGTCCCGGCACAATTTGAAAGCTGTGAACATCATAGGCGGATCTTTTGCTTTGCCTGATTGGCTTCACCTTTTAAAATATCTTCGGAAATCAGGGAAAAGGCTTTCTCACAAGTTTGAAAATTCGGCGTGTTGATCCAATTGATTGAATTGAATTGTTCAACCGGAAACAGACGAAGCATCCGGCTGATTTCAATGGGGTCAACCCAAAGATCTTTTTCTTTTGCTTCTGCTACGATCTCTTTCCAGTCGAAATCATAGGCATTTGCTATAAACAGAATGTCCGCATAATCCTTTGGTTCCATCCGGCTTAGTGCACAGATTTTATTTGAAAGGATATTGCGCCAGTCATCTATGTTTCCAAACCCTTCTTGAATGGTGATGCGGCCAAAATGAGCATCCACATCATTGACCATATCAATCTTCAGGGTAATGTCTTCTTTTTCTACAAACAGCCGAACAAAAGACTCCTCAACCATGGATGGCTTGCTTTTGTATTGCATGTGGTTCAGGCAGGATAGAATCACTTTGCATTGTTTTTTAAACTCTGGATGGTTATTTACAAAAAAGTCCAGATCATCTGAATATCGGTGGTCAAGGTAGCATCGGCCTAACGCTGTTCCACCGGTTAAATAAAAATCCGTGTGCAGAGATTGGATTTTTCCCAGAATTTCATCCTGAAAAGGATATAGTTTATGGGAATAATATTTGCCTGGCATATCTGTATTTACCTTTTCGTGTTTTGGGAAACAATTCGTTTAGAACATCATCAGACAACGCCTTTTTCAAAGTTTCCTTCGGAAGAAGTGATAGCAACGTATACCAGTCAAAGGTGGATAAGAGTTTGATATAAATGCTTTTGGAAGAAATAAGGGGGATACTGTCTATTTCACCATTGATAAAGGAATTCAGGATGTCTAAGTCAATTTTTTTATCCCAGAATGCTTTTTTGAGAATTTGTTTTCTTTCATCAGTCGTATACATTTTAAATATCTATCCTTATTATTCTCAAATTATACCAGATGGTGTTCCAGGTTGACAAGTCTCCTAAAAACACAAACAGCATTTGCAAGATTTTGATTGAGAAAATTATCTTCGGGGATGGGCTTTGTCGTACACAGCCATCAGGCGATCCATACTCACATGGGACCTGGGACCGACCTGGGTGGTGGACAGGCTGGCATGGCCTAAAATCTCCTGAATACCCCGAAGATCTGCACCGGAATCCAACATATGGGTGGCAAAGGTATGCCGCAAGGTGTGGGGAGATATTTTCATACCTAACCCGCATTCCAAGACCACCTTATCCAGAATACGTAGAATGGATCGCCTGCCAAGCCTTCCAAAATTTTTATTTAAAAATACGGCAGAATAATTGGGCATAATGGAATGGTATTTTTTTATCTTCAAGGCAACGATACCTGGCTTTTCTCTTATTGGTGATTAGGTGGTCATTATAGTTCACAGCCTTTGTTTTCGGCCTATAACAATACTGTATGCCGCGGGTAAAAAAAGTAGGGTCAGCAGAAGCGAGTATGTCAACCCGCCGATAACGGCTATGGCCATTGGCTGTAGTATATCCCCGCCTGAACCCAAATTCAAAGCCAGGGGCACAAGTCCTAAAATGGTTGTCAACTGAGTCATGAGAATGGGTCGGATTCTTAACGGCGCTGCCCGTTCGACCGCCGCAGCCGCCGCAGCTCCCTCCAACCGGAAGGACTCTGCCTGGGAAAGCAGTACCACTCCCTGTGAAGTAATCCCGCCCATCATGACGATGAGACCGATCAAAACCGTTACCCCGATGGGCGTATGGGTCAGATAAAGGGCCAGGAAGGCTCCGGTCAGGGACAAGGGAATGTTTATCATCATGAGCATGGGCAGCAGAAACGATTCAAACTGTATAGCCAGAATCACATAGGCAAAAAGCACGGCAAATCCGAAGATGATCCCCATGGCTTTTCGATTGTCAGCCATCATTTTAGCCTGACCGCCCATCTCAAAGGATATACCGGCAGGCTTTTGGATTTGGGCAACAGCCATTTCGGCCCGGATCACGGCCTCACCGACACTGATTTCATGGGAGTCCGCCCGGACGATGATCTGTTTGGCCTGGTCTTCACGGATGATTTCCACGGGACCGGTGGAACGTTCAACCCGGGCAACATCCTTGACATAAACCGGTTGGTCGGAATTGCTTTTGATAATCATGTTTTCAAGTTCAAATTTGCTCTTCAAAGATTCCGACCAAATCATCACACGGATATCGTAGTAATCACCCCTTTCTCTATACCTGGTTGCCACGGTTCCCTGGACCAGTCCCTGTAAAGTGTCTGCTGACTCTTTTACCGTAATTCCCAAGGCAGATGCCTTTGCCCGGTCAACATAGATGCGGTATTCGGGTTTGCTCATCTCCATAGACAGGGTCACATTGGTCAGTCCGGGCGTCTCTTTAAGCCTGGCAGGCGTTTCCCGGGCGAACTCGAAAATCGGCTGAATACGTGCCCCTTTAATTTTGATTTCAACCTCCTGGTCTCCAACATTCCGGATACCTTTGATCTTCATCTGCATCACCGAAATTTTGGCACCAGGGATCTGAGCTTTATCTACCATGGGTTTTATTTTTTTGTCCATTGCTTGACAATTGGAGCATGAATTTATATATTCTTATCTATCGATTTATTGAAACAGGCCGGTTATGGCGGAATGGATAGTCGCCCCTGGTCATCAATCGGAAAGTGAAATCCACCGGATCTGTTCCAGCGGAAACAAAATTAAACGAAGAGTGGATACTTGAAGGCCGCAGCTGAGCTTA
>NZ_JBFXHE010000483.1:0-3086 GCF_050177295.1 Desulfobacter sp. | reverse complement strand
TGTCTATAAAATTTTTCATAAGCAGTTCCTGTTTGTATTTTAAAAGTATTCGATCTACCTTTATTATACATGAGGAACTGCTTCGTTCATATCACGGTTTATTGGGTTGCGGGTTTCCCGCCTTAGTCTGGAGAATTGCCGGGTGGTGTATTTTTGAATTAGATGGTAAAATTGATTTTCAATATAGGTTGAAGATGCTGAATAGAGCAGGGCAAGTATCACAAAACAGCACGCGACATCATTTTTAAAACTGGGAAAAAACTGAGAAAATTGAGCATGAAAGCAAAAAAGGCTTTCAGGGTAAAACCTTGAAAGCCTTTATTATCAGTGGCTGGCTGACTAGGATTCGAACCTAGATTGACGGAGTCAGAGTCCGTAGTCCTGCCGTTGGACGATCAGCCAGCAGAAAAACAACGTTCGCGTATATACAATAAGGACATGATTGAAGTCAAGAAGAAAATATTCGTTGAAAGTTGAGATTGAATTAGGATATGGTTTTTTTTATTTTAGTCAATATCACGGGGGCTCAAAAAGGGAAGTCGTTCAAATCCAAAGCGCTATACCCGGCCCATTTTATAATTAATTAAAATATATGAACAACAGCATGGTTAATTTGGAGGAGTCTGGAAAAGAGCTGCTGACCCAAAATAAAGAATTTTCCAATCTAATTAATTTGTTAAAAGAATCTTCGGACCTGGCCATTGCATTTTCAGGTGGTGCAGATTCTGCGTTTTTGCTTGCTGCAGCACGTATTGCAGGGGCGGGATCTGTATTGCCTGTTACTATTGTCTCTGACTTTTTTACGGCTGGAGAAAAAGAACGGGTGATCCGTTTGGGTCAATATTTGAGCATACCCCCAATTCTTGTTCCTGTAAATATACTGGATGATGCCAGGGTAACCCGGAATACGGACAGGCGCTGTTATTTTTGTAAATTGTTTTTATTTTCCAGGATCATGACAGAGGCAAAGAGACGCGGGATTCATACCTTTTTGCACGGGGCAAATCTGGACGATTTGCAGGAATTTCGGCCAGGTATGGATGCGGCCCGGGAACTGGGTTTTAAAATGCCTTTGGTGGCGGCTGGTTTTACAAAGGAGAAAATCCGTGCATGCTCAAAAATGCTGGGTCTTGAGACCTGGGATTTGCCTGCCCAGTCCTGCCTGGCCACCCGTATCCCCCAAGGAGATATCATCACGAAAGAAAAATTGGTAAAAGTTGAGCGGGCAGAGGCCTGTCTTAATGGATTGGGTTTCGGCCGGGTGCGGGTTCGGTGTCATGGTAGGCTGGCCCGAATTGAATTCTGTCCTGATGAACTGAATCGCTTGGGGGAACCGGATCTCAGGCAGGAAGTCGTACAGAGGATTAAAGGTGTGGGCTTTCATTCTGTTTGCATCAATCTGGAGGGGTATACGCCGGCGTCCAGGGTGCAGATATAAATCGTCCCCAGCGTTATGCACTGCCGGGGACGAGGAAAGTTTTGGGCGGTGCTAGCGGGAATGCAGTTCTAAGTCGTTGAAGAAATAACCGATTTCAAATGCAGCGGTCTCCGGAGCATCAGAGCCGTGGACAACATTTTTTTCAATGTCCGTGGCATATTCCCTGCGAATGGTGCCTTCTTCTGCTTCTTTGAAATTTGTGGCGCCCATCAGCGTTCTGTTTTTTGCGATAACATCTTCGCCTTCAAGCACCATTACAACGATGGGGCCGGATGTCATGAAATCAGTCAGGTTGTTGAAAAAAGGACGTTCCTTATGGACCGCATAAAATCCCTGGGCCTGGGATTTGCTCAGATGGATCATTTTCATGGCTGCGATTTTAATGCCGTTGGTTTCAAACCGTTTGATGACTTCGCCAATGATGTTTTTTCCTACACCGTCAGGCTTGATAATGGATAATGTCCTTTCCACGTATATTCTCCTTTAAAAAAAGTTAATGGTTGATTTAACGGGCTTGATAAGTATCACAGGAATATATTATAAGTCAAACCCGTTAAATACTAGGAATTGAAGGGGAAAAAATTAATGTCACGATGGAATAAAATGCTTAAAATAGGCGTGACAGGATCGGCAGGCTCGGGAAAAAGTCTTGTGTGTGAGGGATTCCGGCGTATGGGTCTGATAACCCTGGATTGCGACGAAATTGCAAGGCAGGTGGTAGAACCGGGACAGGCTGCGTATAATCAGGTGGTCACGGCGTTTGGACCTAAGATTGTGGCCTCGGATTTAACTTTGGATCGACCGGCCCTGCGACGTATGATTGTAACCACAAAAGGCAGCCGGGAAAAACTTGAATCCATTCTGCATCCTGTGATTATCAGCGAAACAGTCAGACAGATGGATGAAGCGGTCCATTCAAAGCAAAAATCCTGTGCTGTTGAAGTACCGCTTTTATTTGAACTTGGTATGGAAAATCTTTTCGATGTGATCGTGGTGGTGGCAGCTGCGGACAGCACCCTTGTTGACCGGATTGCCGGCCGGGACGGTGTGGGCCGGGAAAGTGCCCAAAAGCTTTTAGCCATCCAGATGCCCCAGTCTGAAAAGATCCAAAAGGCCGATTATGTTATTGAAAACAGAGGTGAGCCGGAAGCTGTTTTTAAATCAGTGGGTGTTTTGTACCGAAAACTTGTCAATCAGCGCTTGACAAAAAAATAATAATACCTTAAGTGTTTTTAAATTACTGAAGTTTCACATTATCGGTCTTTTTTTCCCGCAGGGCCGGTGGGCCTCCAGATTGTCAAAAAGGCATCCCCAAAAAAAATTGCATTGTGAATTCATATATCCCTTTAACCAGACTGACGGATTAGACTAGGAGATTGCATGAATCTTGTAGAACTCAATAAGATGAAAATCAGTGAGCTCACCAAACTTGCCAAAAAGTATAATATTCAGGGGATTGGCGGCCTGAAGAAACAGGAGCTGATTTTTGCCCTGCTCCAGGCCAATATTGAAGAAAGCGGGCAGATCTACGGAGAAGGCACCCTTGAAATCCTTCCGGTGGGATTGGGTTGTTTGTGTGCCCCAGGGGACAATTACCTGGCCGGTCCGGACGATAGTTATGGATCTCCCTCGCAGTGGCGGCGGGGTG
>NZ_JBFXHE010000482.1:0-3086 GCF_050177295.1 Desulfobacter sp. | reverse complement strand
CTTCGAATCGAACTTTCAATCGCACCACTGCCAATCGGCAAATTCAATGCCTTGACAGTTGGAAAAGCAAGGCGGTGCCTATTACGTACAAAGTAATCTCGTTCTGTCTTTATGGCTTTGCTGTTCCGACCTCGACAAAGAGTCTGTACTACTTGTACGACCGTTTCCGATTCACCTTTTAGTAAAAAGCGTCGCTGTTTTGAGACCCAGGATTTACGTTCTTTGGCTGACCAGCTTTTTCGCAAGCCTGCAACCTTTCCCAAATGCTCTACTGCATGATAAAAATCAAGGAGCTCATACACTCTCTCCGGATTCAACCCCAATGCCTTGATCAGATCAGGGACTCGATTCCAGATCCAATGTGCCCCGTCCGCAACAAACAAGACCTTGTCTGCTTCTTGGATGCAAAGTGACTCCAAATAGCTCTCCAGCAATTGAAACAAGCCATCAGGATCATTAAAACCCCCATCAATAAAGGGGGTAAAACTTTTTTCCTGTTTCCCGTGGGCATCGACAACATAGATGATTAAGAGTTTGGGTTCTCTCCAGGCCCCATGATATCTGCCTCTTCCTTTGGAAGTCTTGGGACCTCGCTTTTTTTCCCGCAATCGAGTACGGCCACCATCGGCGCTGATGACAACCCGACGACCTTGAAGGTTGTCCTTTTCATTCAAGGGAATCAGACCCATTTGCTGTACCACCCTTGCCCGTTCCGCATAACGGTACGCCAATTTCCGGATTACCTTTACATTCAAGTCAACGCCGTGATCACAAAGGACCTGCCGGACCTCTTCAAAGGAACTCAGTAAGGCTGACCAAGCGCTGACCATCGCCGCCAAGACCGGTGTACATCGATCATGAATTCCAAGCAAGGCTAAACCAGCATACAACCCTTTATGTCTTTTTCCATTTCGACGGTCGCAGGCTCGCCGGTAGTATCGAACACGGATTTGGATCGTGCCGCCGGAAGTAGTTTGAATTTGAACTGTTTCAAAACCTTCACTTTTCATGCGGCCAGGCCAACTACTCACCAACTCTTTTTCCTGTTCGTTATGCTCTGGAGAGTTCAAGCTGGTTTGGACTTTTTTTTTAGCATCAACGTGGCTAAACGATTGGTATAGCTTAAAATTTCCTGTTCAACCTGAATTAACTCTTCCGGACTGCGAATTAGCCGCTTCTCTTTGTCCAGCTGTTTCAATAATTCATATTTCTTCTACGGTTTCACAGGTTTCGGCTTTTTTGAGCTTCATGCTGTTTTCTTTCCCATCGAGTTATCGTTGAAGGAAAGCATAGCTGCTTTTTGTTAAAAATGATAGGCTGTTTTGAAACCGGCAAAATGGGAATGCGCCCCTTTTATTCTGCTCAGTGGAGGCTGGCCAACCAATGGGTGAGATATCAGCTGGAATAGTTGGTATTATACCATCGACTTGACCAGCCTTTACATTTCCCAATATTGTGACATTGTCTAATCCCAAAAAACTGGATCATCGAGTATAAGACTACGAGCATTGTCAGGGTGACCGTAGTTCTCTCTGAATACCTTATCGTGGGGGTTATTTACCCCTATATTATTTTCTTTGTCTGTCATGGGAAAATTTTACCCGGACGGGCTATTTCAGTCAAGGTGTATCCTGAAAGCCAAGGTAATAATCAAGGTTTGAACCCAACTCCACAACTCCATGCTTCTAAAGCAGCGCCAATCCCCTCAATATTTCAGCAAATTCAGGATTCTTTCCGGCATATTGTCTCAATGCCTCAAGCTGCCTTCTTAAAAGTGAACCATCCGAGTGTTCCAAATCCAGATCATCCAGAACTTTACGTTCCAGCCGATGGACCTGTTCAATCACCGGCTTCACCATGGTACGACGATCCCAGGCAATATAACCAAAAAGTGCCACAATCAACGTGATGAGAGATCCAAAAAGAACAAGCATCGTATTATTTGAATCATCCTGTCTTTTGTTTAAATCATCCAGTCTTTTATTAAGCGCTTCCTGGCCCGATTTCATTTCAGTCCTGAGCGCTTCCTGGCCCGATTTCATTTCAGTCCTGAGCGCTTTCTGACCCTCTTCCAGAACAACAAGCTTTTCGATGATCTCACGATCCGATATCCGAGGCGCTATCTCCACAGCCCATAATGACATCGGTAAAAACAGATGAAGAAATATGAATACGATCATCACACGGTTCAATAGGTTTGATTTCATCTCCCCCCCCCTTTTTTTCTTTTACTTCAACCAGCGATCAAATGATTATAACCATCAGGGCATTGATTAGCAACCACCAAAAAAAGAAAACAGCCCACACTTGCGATTCTTTACCCGATTGCCATCGACTTTGATGATAATAAAACGTGGTCTGTCCCCTATTTTTCACTCTAAGCCTGCTTCAAGCCCTTATTTGAAAGATATTTGCTTATGTTTCAAATACTTAGCGTGGTCCGACCCCGTATTTACATCGACTTTGATGATAATAAAACGTGGTCTGTCCCCTATTTTTTAAACTCACCGCCGAAGAACACCGGTATCGGTGCCAAACTGGATTGATGAGATCAACTATGCGACCCAAGGCTGGGCAGCTTATTTTCACTACCAGCACAGCACGAAAGTGATGGCTCGGGTCAAATGGTTTACCGAAGAAAGGGTCCGTAAGAATCTATGTGTACGGCATAAAGTTCGGACCAGGACAAATGGGTATAAACGGTTCTCTACAGATTTTCTGTACAACAAGTTGTATTTGTATAGAATCCCAACTTACGCAAAGTGGAAAAGGGCGCAAGCCTTATAGTGAAGAACATCGGAAAGCCGTGTACGGGAGAACCGTATGCACGGTTTGATGAGGGAGCATTGAGGATGCAAGGCCTTTGGAACACGTAGTAGCCGCGTGCGGCAAGGCGTCTCGAATATAAAAAGGGCTGAAGAAACCGGCCGAATCAGTGCTCTACTCTACCCAGATTACAAAGTAAGATGTCCGTATGCCGTAACAACTGTAGTTCTAACAGGTTAAAGTCCTGAAGGAGGAATTATCCGTACGCCTTCTTAGCACCGGGAAGCAGCGTCTGGGTAACCAGGGGTTGTAAGTTTCTT
>NZ_JBFXHE010000481.1:0-3105 GCF_050177295.1 Desulfobacter sp. | reverse complement strand
TCTCTTTTGGTGAGGATTTGCACCTGGATACCATACGGTTTTCCTACCACATTGATACAAAAAATATTATCCGTGTTCAAAAAATCGTTATATCCGGGCTTAATGTGACGCTTCATCTGGATGAAAAAAATAGAATCCGGGTCAACGGATTTTCATTTCCCCGGGATAAGGACGTGGATAATACAGGCCGCCCTGTTTTTGATATCAGCGCCTTTGAATCATATTTTGCATATCTGCCCGAAGACATTGTTTTAAAAAACAGTACCCTCATTATTAAGGTTGGAAAAGATCGGTTTTGCATACCAGTGACGGCAGATATTCAACTGGATCGCAAGACGCTTCTTGGGGAGATGAAAATGTCCATCCTTCCCATGAATCAAAAGATCACGCTTTGGGCCACAGCTAAATTTTTACACGGCCCCGTGCAAATGAAAATTTTCGCAGAACATCTTTATCCTGAGATGCTTTTGGCCATGGTCCCGGATGGGGATCGGATCTTGAGCAAATTTCACGGGCCTGTGGATTTTTCAATTGAAACAAAAGATTTTTCAAACTTTCATTTTGAACTCAATAACCTTGGGCTTGAAGCGGCGCCTCGTTTAAACTTTGATTTTCCTAAAATTTCAGGTGTTTTGTCTCATGATAAAAGAGTAATGGCTCTCAAGGCAGACGGGCCCGTGCAGATCAGACGTCCTGGAATTGATTTGGGACAGTTCAGATTTGAAATTTTCTCCCAAATTGCATCCGGTACAATTGATCAATTCTCTTTGACGCTTCAAAATGAAGTCACCAAGACCTGGGACCTTACACCTAAATCTATGGCATTGTCTTTGTATCCGATTGATTTTTTCGATCAAATTCAACTTTTTGATCCCCACTTCAGGCTCTTTGTTTCAGGCGATTTTGAACACCAGGCCGGTCTGTTGACTTTTACCGGAACAGGCATTAAGTCCTTTAGAAAGAATAAAGCCAAACACAAGGATGTTCTCAATATTTCCGGGGTACAGGTAAAAACCGAATTTGATGGTAATTTCCGGCGACCTGACTCTTTAAAGCATGTAAAGCTTGATGCCCTAATTGACAAAATAGACTTTCGACAAAACATCAAAGATAAAGGCATCCGGGCCCAAGGTGTTTATTTTGAACTGCCCATGACCTATCCTTTTAGAAATATAAAAACTTTTGGTCGGGCAGGGGCAAAAAAAATTGTCCTGCATGATAAGATCGCCCCTGCTGTTTCTGCAAAGGTCGTCCAGGCATCAGATTTTGGCATGGATATTACAGGAAAGGTGACCCGTCTCGGATTTTCGGGCCTGACCATTGATTTTTCCGCCACAGCCGGCCTTGATTCTGCTATGAGTCCTTTTGCCAAATGTCAAATTGCCACTGATAAATTCTCCGTTACCCAAAATACACTGATTCCCTTTATTCCCGGTATATCTCAGATGGGTGATCTTAAATTTGACATATCTGCCAAGGCAGATTTTTCCTATATAAATCAAAATATTAATTCATCTGCCGATATACAGGTCTCCAACGGCACATTAAACTTTCTTGAACCCGGTTTTTCGGTCTCCGGGATATCTGCCAGCATGCATTTTAATGACCTTATGGTCCCTGAAACCCTTCCAGGCCAGTATATAAATATTGACACATTTAATGCCGGCCGCTTTAACGGTAATAATGGAAAAATAAGATTCAGCCTTGAAGATGGAAAATCCATTAATATTGAAAATTTTAAATTTAACTGGTGCAATGGGATTGTCTCAACAGAAGCGTTCAGACTGCCGTCAGAGGATAACGCCATCCATTTAACCTTATATTGTGACCGGCTTGAGATGGAAGACCTATTTCATCAGCTTGGCGCCTTTGATGCAGAAGGGGGTGGTACCTTAAGCGGGCGTATTCCGGTGGTTATGAAAAAAAATGAAATCGGTTTTGATAACGGCTTTCTTTTTTCTACACCCGGGGAGGGAGGCCGGATTTTTATCACAAATCTTGACAGGATGCTTGCCGGAGTTCCAAAGAATACGCCTGAATTCTCTCAACTTGATCTTGCAGGGGAAGCGTTAAAAAATTTTGAGTACAAGTGGGTGACGCTTAAACTGAATACCCATGAGGATACACTTGCCGTAAACATGGAGCTTGATGGAAAGCCTCTATCTGTTTTACCCTTTGAATATGATCGAAACCTGAATTCCTTTGTTCGCCGTAATGGACAAAGCCCTGGATCAAATTTTCAGGGAATCAAACTCGATGTTAATTTAAGCCTGCCATTTAACCAGGTTATTCAATTTGGCAGTAACTTGAAGCGGATTATGAACCCTTAAAAAGTGAGGTTGTCATGCTAAAACGATGTGGGTTGGTGGTTGTCAGTATTATTTTTCCGGCATTGGTCGGCTGCAGCACCAGTCACGAAATTGAAGTCAAACCGGTTGAAATTAAACCCATCCATATTACGATTGATGTAAATGTCAAGGTTGACAAGGCCTTGGATGATTTCTTCGGTGATATTGATGCGGCCCAGGAAAAGCTTGAAAATAATCAGCCTAAAACAGGAGGAACTGAATAATGAAATCCATTAAATTTTTGCTTGCCATGACCATTGCCCTCTCTTTTGTCTTCGGCACTATGGCTTTTGCCGATAGTATTAAAGAACGCATGACACAACGGCTCCCACAGATTGTCGATTTAAAAAATAGAGGCATTGTTGGCGAAACAAATACCGGTTATCTTGAATTTGTCACCGCCCAAAAAGAAAAACAAGACGTGGTGGCAGCCGAAAACCAGGATCGTAAAACCATTTACATCCAGATTGCAAAACAGCAGAATGTCTCGATCCAGCTTGTTCAGAAAAGAAGGGCAGCCACCCTGTTTTCGAACGGCATAGAAGGCCACTATTACCAGAACGAGGCTGGTGCCTGGATTAGGAAATAATAAAGAACAGGTCGCTTTTCCGGATATGATTCCGGAAAAGCGACATTTATTAATTTGAAATGAGACGGGAGACAGGTTGATCAGCGTCCGCTGCTACCCTCCATCAGAGCCGTTAATTCCTTTTGAATGCAAAAGTAAATATCATCGTCGCTGCCGTATATATCAATG
>NZ_JBFXHE010000480.1:0-3106 GCF_050177295.1 Desulfobacter sp. | reverse complement strand
TCGCAAAAAAGGCGCATTTGTCCAGCATAAATTCGGCGTTATTCCCCATGTGGACATGACCCTGGGATTACGGTACGAGGATGTCAATATCTGTGTCAGCAACTGGTCCAACGGCAATCTGTATAACTCATATTACGACAAATATGTGAAGCGGGACTTTGACCAGATCATCCCAAAATCCATGACCACCTGGCATATGGACCATTTAGGTGCCTGGTTCCGGGACACCTCCCTTTCCGCCGGTGTCAGCAAAATCTGGCACGCCCCGGACTACCACGGTGATTACAACCCCCAGGGTCGACCTGCCGGTATTACCCTGGAACCGGAACACGGCATGGGATATGACCTGATGATAAACCGCAGGCTCTGGGGCAATATCAACCTGAAAGCCGGGTATGCGTTTTACGATATCAAGGATTTCATCGCCATCAACAGCAGCTTTGCCCAGTATTCAGGCGCCGGGGCCGGGGTGTTGCGGTTCAGCGACTATAAAGTCAACCTGGAGGAGGTTTATCGCCACGGTACCACCCTCGAGTTGTCAGGAAATATCACTCCGGAACTCTCTTTTTATCTGAGCTGGGCCTGGCAAAAATTTGAAAACCAGGGAAACGAACCGGCCGGAGAAACCGAACTGGACCAGCGGGCCGAGCACCAGGTCGGGATTGGACTGCGCTATGCCTTTAACGAAAAAGCAACCCTGATGCTGGATTACACCTACCAGAGTGACGAATCCACCGAGGTCTCCGAAGAGATTGCCGATGACGTCTGGAATTTTCACGAGGTGGACATCCCGGCCCACAGTGTGGTGGACTTAGGTTTTGAGTACAAATGTTTTGAACAGCTTGGCTGGCTGAAAAACGGCACCGTGAACGTATATATTAAGAACTTGCTGGACCAAGACTATTATGACAGTACGGGGTATCCGGCCACGGATAGGACAGTAGGCATCACCTTCACCATTAAGATATAGGGAAAACGATTATGGAACTACAAGCAAACGCCCAAACATTCTGGGAAAATCAGTGGCTGAAAACCATTGAACGATCCAAAGCTGAACAGCCGGCAAGGTCGGAAGCTCGCGGCCCCTGCGATATAAACAGATGGGACAACATGGCCAAGGATTTTGCCCAACGAACCAGCGGAGAAAAGGCGTCTGTCAAGCGGGATGCCACGCTTAAACAGCTTGTGGACAAAGGGATTTTGACCCCAAAAACACGGGTTCTGGATATCGGTGCAGGCCCGGGCTCCTGGGCCCTGCCCATGGCCAAACTCTGCGCCCATGTCACTGCCCTTGAACCCTCGGGCGGCATGATCGACATCATGTCGAAACGGATCGAACAAGAAAAGGTTGACAATATTAGCATTGTTCAAAAAACCTGGCAGGAGACGGATCTGGCAGAACAGGGATGGGAAAAGGCCTTTGATCTGGTATTTGCCTCCATGACACCCGGCATTGACGGGCCTGATGCCGTCATGAAACTGATGGCGGCCTCCACCCATTATTGCTATATGAGCGCCTTTTCAGGTCCCGGCATGAATCAGCAGTTTGCACCCCTGTGGGAAAAATTTTTCGACCGCCCCATGCCCCAAAAACACACGGATATCATCTACCCGTTCAACCTGGTTTATGCCATGGGGTATCGCCCGGACATTACCTTTTCCTGGTGGAACAAAGAGATCGACTGGGACAGGGATCACACCATCCGCCATATCACTCGTTTTTTTCAGTCCCATATGGAGATCACCCGGGAGGCGGAACAAATCATCGCCGACTATGTGGAGACCCGGTGTGTTGACGGCGAATATGTGCCTGCCGCACCGGTCTGCCGGGGTGCCATGACCTGGTCCGTTCACGAAGACCGCAAGACCACATCGGGAGGGTCGGATGGCATATAAACCGGCGAGTTATGCACTGCGCCGGTGTATAGTGATCCTGGCGTTATGTCTGTTTTTTCTGGTGCCGACACTCAATGCCGGCACCTCGTCCGGTCAGGTGGAGGTCATCCGGCTGGCTGGCGGGGACTGGGGATACCCGAGCCCCTACGCCCACTATCCCCGGGGGCCCGGGGGGTTTAAAATGTGCATGATCTTCGACAGTCTCCTGGAACGTGGGGATCAGGGACTTATCCCCTGGCTGGCCACATCCTGGCAGGTTGAAGACCAGGGAAAGGCATACATATTCACCGTTCGTAAAGGAGTCAAGTGGCATGACGGTACACCCATGACACCCGAGGATGTGGCCTTTTCCCTGAATTACGCCGGCCGCTTTCCCATGACCTGGTCCTATGTATTTGACCGCATCGACCGGGTTGAAATCCTTGACGACGACCGGATCAAGGTAACCTTGAAGACGCCCACCGCATCAATGCTTTACAGCCTGGGCATCAGCCGTATCATCCCCAAACACATCTGGGAAAAGGTGGATAATCCCAAAACATTTACCACGCCGGAGGCGGTGATCGGCACAGGCCCATATCGGCTCACCGGCTACAGCCGGGAACACGGCACCTACCGGTTTGAGCGGTTTAAGGATTTCTGGGGACCGGCCGTTCGGGTCAACCGGCTGGAGTTCATCCCGGTAAGTGAACCCATTCTGGCCTACCAGAAGCACGAGATAGACATGATCCGGGTCTCCCCGGACCTTTTGCCCAAATTTGAAACTGATCCCGAACATAGGATCCTCAAGAGTCCGGGGTTCTGGGGATACCGACTCCTGTTCAACCGGAACCTTCCCGGTCCGGCCCAAATCACTCAGGTCCGCCGGGCCTTTACCCATGCCGTTGACCTTGACGAACTTGTGGCCAAGGTGGCCCGGGGAGCGGCCCTGCCCGGACGGGCAGGCATTCTGCCCCCGGACCATGTCATGGCCGCCCAAAACGTCAGAGCCTATGAGTTTAATCCCGAAAAGGCAGGCAGGCTTTTGGACCAGGCCGGATTCACCCTGAACGGGGGATCTGTGCGAACAGGAGCTGACGGCAAGCCCCTTGCCTTTGATCTGTTATGTGCCGGCGACGAAGTCCGGATGGCGCAAATTCTAAAACAGCGTCTGGCTGACGTGGGCGTGGAAATAAGCATCAAAAGTTGCAACGGTAAAACCCGGGACAGC
>NZ_JBFXHE010000479.1:0-3125 GCF_050177295.1 Desulfobacter sp. | reverse complement strand
CCTGATCCAGGGCATCAGAAACATATTTTCAAGGGCGTTTCTGATATTGGAAGTGGTGCAGATATCGCCGAGCATCTGCCTGGACCAGGCAACACCGCCGTCCTTTTTGATCTCGTCTTTGATTTCGCGCAAGCTTTTGTACCGGGACAAATTCCGGATCCAGGTATCCACGTGGGGGCCGGGGGATATAAAGCTCACCGGGTATTCGCGGTTGCAGGGGTTGACCAGCTGTACCACGGTTTCAAAGGCTTTATAGCTTTTGAAATCGCTTTCCAGATCCTTCTCCACATTGGTATTGCCGCAATAGCTTGCCACGGCACTGTCCCCCTGCAGGGAGAGAATTAACGGCAATTTCTGGTACGTGTGGGTGGTTTCCAGTACCGTGCGGTATTTTTTGAGAATGGCATCCAGGGGGTGGCCCGGGGGAATGGCGATTTTGTGCTGAAAACAGGCCACAAGAATACCGGGATAACGCTCCAGGCAGTCGAGCATATTGGCCTGAAACTTTTCATGGCGCTCCTTCTGGAATTCAATGGCATCGGCCCCCTCTTTAATACCCGGATATTCAACGGCCGGCAAGGTCATGGGGGTCTGGTCTTGGGGCACGGCCACCCGGATGAGATAATCATCCGGTTCTGCCCCGGAGGAGAGATCATACAACCGATTGAACTGCTCTTGGGTCAACCGGTCGCGGATCACATTGCCCGTAGAAATGCTGATCTGGCTGACCACCACCTCGTCGGTCCATGAGACGGGTTCCACAAGGCAGGGAACCGCCGTGTTCTCCGATGTGTTGCGCTGCTTGACCGCAAACAGTTTACGAAGCGCGTCATTGTCAAACAAATCGAGAAGATAGCTGGTCTTAAAGGATTTGTCCGTGCCCGTGATGTGGATATATACGGGCATATCCGTGTCGGGCGCCGTTTTCAGGCATAGTTGGCAGCGGTCAATGACCTTGCCTACCCGTTCTGCCTGCCGGGCCGGCAGGCCGGCAAGCTGCCGGACAACCTCCATAATGGCGTTCTGGATTTTCAAAAGCCGGTCTGTGGTGTTAAACATATGGTTAAATAAAACTCCTTGATACTGATTTCGTAAAAAACATACTTATGGGATTTTTACAATCTGATAATTTCCGTCCTTGGCCTTCACGATTTTAAGCTCTGTGTCGTTGGTTTCGATGGTCATGTCCGTGATGTCATGACGGAAACATAAAACGATGCTGTCCCTGGATACCATAAAGGTAAATGGGTTGAACAGGTTGACACTGGCCTTCTCAAAGGTGGTGGTGGAGCCGTCCTGAAAGGTTGCCTTAAAACTGTCCAGAGGCTCAAACAAGCGAATGATATTGGTGGTGCCGGGCGTAATAGTCACGGACTGAACAGAGAAACTGTCGTCCTTGGAGAGCTGGATCAGTGTTGTGTTAAACTGAATGGGATCCCGCTTCAGGGAAACATTTGCATCCTGTTCAAAGGATGATCTGGTAATCAGGTTGGACAGCACCAGGCTTGTGATGGGATCATTGGTCTGGATGCCGTATTTGCCCTTTGCATCTCCCATGAGCAGTTCCCGGTGAACGCTGATGTTGATCCGGTCCTGGGACAGCCTGGAAAGGCCCAGGGTGCTGATACGCTCTTGAATGATACCAAGCTGGTTGGTCTGGCCGGTCTCCGTACTGAAATAGGTCAGGGCGCTGTCCGACAGTTTCAACTCCCCTGCCTGCCTGTCATCTAAGGCATACCAGGCCATGTCCGAAGGCAGCCCCTTGTCCGCCAGAACCAGGTGTCCAATGCGTTTGGGTACCAGGGTGGCGTTCTCTTGATGGAAAAAGGCTGCAAAATCGAGGTTGCCGGAACTGTTGTTCCGGGTGAGCAGGTACCAGGATTTACCGTCAAGTTTTGTGTCAATACGAAGGGGGGTAAAGGTGTAGACATTCTCCAGAAAGCCCTTCATCTTGTAACTGATGCGGTCACTGGCCATGAGTTCTGCAAAGGCATTTTCATCCCGGATTTTTTTAAAATCCTGGTAGGTGATCATGTTCTGCCTCATATAATTGGAAATTTCAGTATCCTTAATATTTAAATCCCCGACTTTGAAATAGAAAATATTTGAGGCATACCCGGACTGCATGGTTGAATAAATCCGCGCCAGGCGCATGAATTCCGTGCCTGCCAGAATCTCCCTGCGGGAGCGGATCAATTCCTCAACCTGACGGTTATAGTTGAAGTATACAAACAGGATCAGTCTGTTGCCCCGATCCATGCCCTGCTCACCTTCCTGAAGGTAGTCGCGCAGGGTCATGGTATGAAGCATGTACGAAACATATTCGGTTTTTAAAAGGTTTTTAGCCACATCTTTCTGTTCCGGTCTTCCGTCCTGGAGCCAGGCGTGTAAATCGGGAAATACGGATTGGTAAAAGCGCATTTCCGGGCCGGAATCCTGGCCAATGCCGCTGAGAAATGGAATATTTTTTACCAGGTGACCATATTTGAATCCGGCCAGAACGGTCAGGGAGATATCAGAACAGCGGCAATCCAGGGGAAGAGGCGCCGTTTCATTGTGCTGATGCCCTTTTGCTTCTGAAGCATCGAAAGCAGGGCTGTTACATGTTCTCTCCCCGTATAGGTGTCATTATGCACCACGTTGCCCCCGTAGGCCACAAGGCTTTTCTTTTTATCCGGGGAGCGAAAAAATGCCCAGGCATACCCGATATTATCGCCTCTGGCAACACGGACCGTCAGATAATCCACCAAGGCTTTGCGTTCGGCTCCGGTAAGCTTATTAAAGGATACGGGCTCCATATCCGGATCAAGCTCAATCAACCCATTCACCGGAATGATCCGGATTTCCATCTGGGGTCCAATGCTTTGATAGCGGCGGACATCCTGGAAAAAAGTGCACTCCGGAGGGATCTGTGCCTTGTATATTAATGGACTGTCAGTGACCTTTATAAGCGACAGTTCAAACTCATTTAAACGTGCCATATGGGGTAATTCTCCTTAAGCAGTAGCCTTATTCTTTTTGCCGTATCTTTTATCATTACCATTCTGATAAAGCAAAAGAACATATCATATAAGTAACTGAAAAAACAGAGTTGAGAAAAGGAAAAAATGATTTTACCCAAAGGT
>NZ_JBFXHE010000478.1:0-3126 GCF_050177295.1 Desulfobacter sp. | reverse complement strand
ATCCAAAACGGGTTGCTGCTGCATCACCATGGGCCTCTCAGTTTTTGGATCGCCTTTCCAAAAGCGTTGCATCCTAAGATGCCTTAAGCAAGATAATCTATCCATCTTGCTTGTCTTTTTGTCCCTCCTCTTCCTCTCCCCTTAAAAAAAATTTGAAAAAAATCTTAGAAAGTGGTTTGATGATTAGGTCTTAATAACTATAAATAAATAAATGAATTCTTTTAGGTAAAACAATGAGCGCTGAGGTGACCATAAAAAATCCGGAAGGCAGATTTATCCGGTTTCCGGGAGAACAGGCGGTTCCCGGCCCGGGCCGGGAGCGCGTGCGGTCTGTACCGGCCGGACTGGGCCAGGGCCAATTCCTGAACCTGGACTGCCGGTCGGGCATGGATATCTGCATGAGTTGCTGCCGGTTTACCAGGGATTACCTGGCCAGGATCGCCTGGCCCGCACCCAGGCTCACCTTTGTGTTTTGTCTGTCCGGAACCACCCGGACCCTGAACGCCTGCCGTCCTTCCCCTTTTGGAATAACAGCCGGTCAGGCCCATCTCCACTATTTTGAAGACCCGCACCTGGAGCGACGGACTGCCCGGGAAATGGAAATCCGGGCCGTGGTGATCCGGTTTCCTTCTGAAAAAATTTCCAGCCTTTTGGGCCCGCCCCATGAACCCGGTCCCCAAAAAACCCTTGCAAAGGCCATTGGCCAGGGCCATCTTTTTTATTCCCAGACCATGAATTTCACGGTGCAGTCCGTGCTTCACCAGATGTATGCCTGCCCCCACCAGGGACTGGTCAGGCAGATCTTCCTGGAGAGCAAGGCCATGGAGCTTGTGGCCTATACCCTGGAGCAGGCCTTTGACACTGCCCTGCCGGGTCCGCCGATCCGGACTGATGAACGGGACCGGATTGGTGCGGCCCGGGATATCCTGGTCTCCCGGCTGAAATTCCCGCCGTCCCTCACTGATCTGGCCCGGCAGGCCGGTATGAGCCACACCCGCCTGACCCGGGGATTTAAAAAGGTGTTTGGATGCACCGTGTTTGAGTATCTTAGAAAGGAACGCCTGGCCTATGCCAGAATGCTGCTTTCGGAAAACAGGTTGAGTATCACCGATGCCGCCTTTGAAGCCGGGTTCTGCAGCTCCAGCCACTTTGCCCAGGCTTTTCGCAAACAATTCGGGATCTCTCCTTCGGAGTTCACGTCCCGGAAATAAGGGCCATGGCCAAAATGACCATGGCAGACAATCCACGTATAAGCAAAGGAGACACCTATGGAATTACCTGACATCACAATGACGCCGACGCCGCTTTTCGAACTTTTTCATGGAACGACAAAGTCGTGGATACTGATTACTGCGGTGGAACTTAAGGTGTTTAACCTTACAACTGAAAACAAAACAGCACCTGAAATTGCGGCATCTCTCAAAACCCACGAGACAAACACCACGCTTTTTTTAAATGCCCTGTGTTCAATTCAACTTCTTAAAAAGGAAAACGGCGCGTACCGCAATACGGAACTGTCCGACACCTTCCTTGTCCAGGGAAAGGATTGCTATCTGGGTGAATTTCTTATGCTCTCCGATCAGTGGAATTTCCAAACCAGGGAGCAGATGGCAGATGTCATTAAAAACGGGCCCGCGCCCCAAGGAGACAACTTAGATATGGGAACAATGTTTGCACCCCACATAAAATCCATGAGAAATCATTCCCGGAGCGGCGTTTCACAACTGATGGCAAAGGAAATCAGCAAATTGCCCGAATTTGCCGGAATGAAAAAGATGCTCGAACTCGGGGGCGCCCACGGCATGGATTCCATTGCCGTCACCCAAAAAAGTGCTTCCCTGAAAGCCATTGTCTTTGATAACCCCGCAGTGATAAAGATGACCCGGGAAATCATTGCCGAATATGGCATGGAAAAAAGGGTCACGGTCATGGATGGGGATTATGCAACAGATCCCATTGGCAGCGGCTATGACCTCATTTATGCAAAAGCGACATTGAATTTTTTAAAAGATGATTTTCAGCCTTTATTCGCAAAGATTTATCATGCCCTGAATCCCGGAGGCGTTTTCATATCTGTCCATGACGGTCTCACAGACGAAGGCACAAAACCGGCGGATATGGTAATCAGCTGGTTGCCCACGGGACTGACTTCCCGGGATTTATCCCTTGACCGGGATGCCATACCCGATACCATGCTCCAGGCCGGGTTCAAAACAGTAAAAGTTAAACCCATACCCTTTTCCATGGGTGAATCCATGGATATGTGCATCGGCAGGAAATAAGGGCAGGCTTTTTATGCTTTCAAATCCCCCGGTCGATGCCCTTTCCCCAAGGGTATCGACCGGGAGAAACATCTTTACCTAGAAGCGGTATGTAAATGTGGCGCCTATCATTCTGGGATCACCATCAAGGCCCTGGTGGTCACCGGAGCTGGCAAATCTTACTTGCAGATATTCTTCATCAAAAAGGTTCTTACACCACCTGATATATCCCCACTGCTGTAACAACAATTTCTTCAATTTCATGCTATCCCCCAAAAGGCCACCTGATATTCGGGCACACATGAAAAATTACGCATTGAAAAACTATGTTATGCGAAAGGATTTGCGCAGCTCGCTCGGTGCCATTCCGAATATGGATTTAAAGGCCTTGGCAAAATAACTTAGAT
This sequence comes from Desulfobacter sp., assembly GCF_050177295.1. Taxonomy (NCBI): domain Bacteria; kingdom Pseudomonadati; phylum Thermodesulfobacteriota; class Desulfobacteria; order Desulfobacterales; family Desulfobacteraceae; genus Desulfobacter; species Desulfobacter sp. Next base: position 458 of record NZ_JBFXHE010000478.1, on the reverse strand, counting down.
TGGTATAACCGACCATCAAGGCCGCCTGGGTGACATTTACCTCACCATCCTGGAGCAGTTGCATGGCCATCTGTAAGCGTTGATTACGAAGATATTCAAAGGGGGAGAGCCCGAACATCTGGCGAAAGCAGCTAAACAGCTTGGTTCTGCTTAATCCGACCGACCGGGCGATCTCCATGATGTCCGGCGGGTTATTCAGGTCCCGGACAAGCATATGTGCTGCATGGTGAACACGTTCCGTATCCGATGTTTTTATGGAGCAATCACAGCAGCAGCAAGAACCGGGACAGAGCTGTTCCATCATATGTGCGATCAATTCCATGCTTTTCCCTTTGAGCGCGGACTCGCAAATTGATGGATTGATGGTCAACAAAGATGAGGGACGCGTTGCGCTCATTGGTCGTATTTTTTAAGACATAAGTGGGAAGGGTTTACATAAAGTAAAAAGAAGGGGAAGA
>NZ_JBFXHE010000477.1:0-3134 GCF_050177295.1 Desulfobacter sp. | reverse complement strand
TCTTCCGATCTGGTGCCCCATGCGTGAGATGCTTAGTATGATTGTGGTACTGACCGTTCTTACGGCAGTATCCGGCGGCCTTCTTGCCGCCGTTGAACAGACAACCAGGCCCCAAATCGAAGAGCAGGTTTTGAAATTTCAGAAAGCACCGGCCATTAAAGAAATTTTCACGGATATCAGCAATGATCCCATCCAGGAACGCGTTGACGTGACTGTTGATGGGACCACGCTTCAGGTTTTCCCGGCCGTCCTTAGTGACGGAAAGAAAGCCGTGGCGTTTGAAGCCAAAGGCACTGGCTTCGGCGGTCCTGTCGGGCTGATGGTCGGTATCAACCTTGGCACTGATGAAATCATTGCGGTGCGCGTTACAACCCACTCGGAAACACCAGGCATCGGTTCCAGAGCCAAGGAGGACCTGTCCTTTGTTTCCCAGTTTGCCGGAAAGTCCATGTCCGCCAATTTCAGCCTTAAAAAAGGCGGCGGTGACATCGACGCCATGTCCGGTGCAACGGTCACGTCAGCTGGTGTCAGCCAGGCCGCACTCGCAGCCCAGGCCCTGTACAAGAAACTGAAACCTGAAATCGTTAAACAAATCGCCAACTAAGGTCGTTCAGGAGAGATAATTATGGCACAATCCCTGGTAAAAGAATTTACAAAAGGTCTGTGGGCGGAAATTCCTCCGTTCCGGCTGGTTCTTGGGCTTTGCCCCACCCTTGCCGTAACCAAGACCGTAGAAAACGGCATTGGCATGGGCGTGGCTACCACCTTTGTTCTGGTCTTCTCAAATATTTTGATCTCCATGCTTAGAAATATAATTCCCTCAAAGGTCAGAATTGCCTGCTACATTGTTATCATTGCCACCTTTGTTACCATTGTAGAATTTATGATGCAGGCCTATACCTATGAACTGTTCCTGAAACTGGGTATTTTCATCCCCCTGATCGTTGTAAACTGTATTGTACTGGGCCGGGCAGAAGCCTTTGCCGGTAAAAATACAATGATTCCCTCTGCAGCTGACGGCTTGGGCATGGGCATTGGTTTTACCATGTCCCTGGCAGCACTCGGGGCTGTGCGTGAGCTCATTGGGGCCGGCACCCTGACCGTATGGGGTGGTTCTCCCATCTTTACAATAGGTCATGGCTATATTCCCTTTCAATTCATGATTGAAGCACCGGGTGCATTTATCGGCCTGGGCCTGATGCTCTGCCTGATGAACCTCATCGGGCAAAAATAAGGTAAGGAGATTGATAACATGGGTGATTTATTTGTTCTGGCAATCAGCTGTATTTTCATCAACAATATTCTCCTTGCCCAATTCTTAGGCAACTGCCCCTTTCTGGGCACCTCCAAAAAAATGGAGACTGCCATGGGAATGGGCATGGCTGTTGTATTTGTTCTGGTCATGGCAGGCATGATAACCTGGATCGTAGATGTGTACCTGCTTAAAGCGATGAATGTGGAATTTCTCCGGACCGTGTCCTTCATTCTGGTTATCGCGGCTCTGGTTCAATTCGTGGAAATGTTTTTAAAAAAGAGTATCCCGGGGCTGTATGCAGGCCTGGGTATTTTTCTTCCACTGATTACAACCAACTGCGCGGTTATGGGTGTGTGTCTGATTAACATCAAGGAAGAATACACCTTTATTGAGGCTCTGGTATCCTCTTTTGCCTATGCAGTAGGATTTGGTCTTGCCCTGGTTCTGTTCGCCGGCATCAGGGAACGGATCATTCTATCACGGGTGCCCAAACCTTTACAGGAAACCTCCATCGGTCTTGTGACTGCGGGCCTGCTCGCATTGATATTTACCGTTTTCAGGGGCATGGTTTAGTTTATAACACAAATATAATATAAGGTGATTGTATGATTCCAGCTATACTGCTAATGCTGGGCATTGGCGCAACATGCGGCATCGTGCTCAGTCTTTCTTCCAAAATCTTTTATGTGTATGAAGACCCCAGAATCGCACAGGTAGAGAACAATCTTGCAGGCGCAAACTGCGGTGGCTGCGGATACGCGGGATGTTCTGCGGCCGCAGAAGCCATAGTGTCAGGTAAGGAACCCCCAAGCCTTTGCATTGTCAATTCCAAGGAAGGCGTTGAAGCGGTTTCCCGTATCGTGGGCGTAGATGCGGGTGCGGCTGAAGCTCCGTTATCCTACAATATGTGTGAGGGCGGTAACCGGGCTGCTGATAAATACCATTACATGGGTGTATCATCTTGCAAAGCCATGGATTCTATTTATGGCGGACACAGGGTTTGCACGGTCGGCTGCATCGGTCTTGGGGATTGTATTAAGGCATGCAAATTTGGCGCCCTTGACATGGGGCCGGACGGTTATCCCGTGGTTGATGACGCCAAATGCGTTGGCTGTGGCGCATGCCAGAAAGCCTGCCCCAAAGATATTATTCAGGTCAAAACCCTGACAGAACAACTAATGAAGTTCAACCAGACGTATGATCCTCTGGCACCTTGCGCCCAGACCTGCCCTGCTGAAATCAATATTCCGAAATATATCAGTGAAATAAAAGCCGGAAAATATGCTGAAGCGGTTCAGACCATACGCATGAGAAACCCCCTTCTCCTTTCCTGCGGAAGGGTATGTCCTCATCCTTGTGAAGATATGTGCAGAAGGGGTATTGAGGATGAACCGGTTTCCATTAACCAGCTCAAACGCTTTGTTGCTGACTATGAAATGAATTCTGGTTCCCGGATTCCCATTACCTGCGCCCCTGATACCGGTAAAAAGGTGGCGGTAATTGGCGGCGGACCTGCCGGACTTTCCTGTGCATATTTTCTAAGGCGGATCGGGCATCAGGTCGATATCTTTGACGCTATGCCCAAACTTGGCGGTATTATCAGATACGGCATCCCAGAGTACAGACTTCCTAAAAAGGTTCTGGATTGGGAAATCCAGGGAATTCTCGATTTAGGAATCAATGCCTTTACCCAAGTTAAATTCGGAGTAGACTTTGGACTAAGCTCTCTGGTAGCCTCCGGATACCACGCCATATTCATGGGAATTGGTGCCTGGAGCGATTATGCCCTCGGCATTGAAGGGGAAAACCTTGACGGATGTTATAAGGGAATTGACTGGCTTTCGAAATTTTCCAGTGGTCAGGAAATGAAGCTAGGAAA
>NZ_JBFXHE010000476.1:0-3122 GCF_050177295.1 Desulfobacter sp. | reverse complement strand
GTCTAAAACCTGCCTGATCTGCGCCTCCCCTTGAACCGAGAATACCTGGGTAAATGTATCCGAGGAGGAGAGTCGCTGGACCAGTTCATATCCCCATTTTCCATTGTCAAGATTGTTGACGGCAAGGGAGAGATTATTGACCTCCAGGGTGGCGGCAAAGGAGAAGATCACCGCCTGGATCAAAGGAGGAACAATAAGAATAATACGGCCCTTGGGGTCCTTAAGCACCACCAGCAGCTCTTTGACAATCAAAGAAATAATTCTGTAAAACATTATTTAATCTCCAGCAAAGGCGATGATTTGCGCAAAGTAATACCGAAAAACAGGGCGGATATGAGCAGCAGGAACGCCACATTGGGTATAATAACCGCCCAGACATCCCCCACCAGAAACAGGGTCTGCAGGTTGGTCACCAGATACCGGGCAGATATGATCCGAGTGACCTGGCGGATCATGAACGGCATGGCAGCGATCTCAAAGATAAAGCCTGAGAGCAGAAAAGCGGGCAAAAAAGCGGTAATTAGCGCGATCATGCTGGCCATAAACTGATTTTTGGTCACTGTTGAAATCAGAAAACCCTGGCCAAGTGCGCTTAACAGAAACGCTCCGCCTGCAACAAACAACGCCGGTATCCCGCCCCGGTACGGCACCTTAAACAGATATATGGCCATGAGAACAGAGGCAATCAGCGAAAGAAAGCCAAGCACCAGATAGGGCACGGTCTTTCCGATCAACAGTTCAACCGGACTTGTGGGGGTGGATAAAAGGGCCTCCATGGTTCCCCGCTCCCACTCTCTGGCCACCACAAGGGAGGTTAAAAGGGTTCCCACAATGGCCATGACAATGGCGATGCTTCCCGGCACCAGCGCGTTACGACTCTTTAAATCGGCGTTATACCAGTAGCGAGGTTCAAGCTCGACCAAGGCATTGGCATGGGCTCCTTTATCAAGTCCTTCCAGGCTTTTCCAGATATTCAGGACTCCGGTGGCGTAGTTTCTGACAAAATTGGCCGTGCTGGTTTCACTGCCGTCGCCAATGACCATAATGGGGCTTAGGTCATTTGAGCCCAGCCGCCGGGTAAAGTCCTTGGGAATGATGACCATGCCCCGTAGCGTTCCGCTGGTGACCAGATCCTGCAGTTCCATGCGGTCCGGAGCCACAACAACATCAAAATAGGATGTTGCCTGAAAGGTTTCCACAAGCCGAACCGCGGCAGGATCACTGCACTCCATGGCAACCCCTAAAGAGACGTTTTCCGCATCCATATTTACGCCGTAGGCAAAAATCACCAGTAAAATAGTGGGCAGCACAAATGCAATGAGAATACTGCTGGGGTCCCTCAACACCTGGCGTGACTCTTTGCTGACAATGGCTTTTATTCGTATCATTGAGCCTTTACTCATACTATCTCTCCCTTCTTTGCATCATAGGAATGCACCAGTGAAATGAACGCATCTTCCAGTGTTGGATCTGGGTGTTCATCGGATAGGACCAGGTGTTTTAACTCTTCCGGGGTACCCTCTGCGATTTTTTCTCCCCGGTAAATCAGTCCGATACGGTCACAATACTCTGCCTCATCCATGAAATGGGTGGTTACAAGTACGGTGACCCCCTTCTGGACCAGGCCGTTAATGTGGTTCCAAAACTCCCGGCGGGTCACGGGATCAACACCGCTGGTGGGTTCATCCAGAAAGAGGACATCGGGTTTGTGCATCATGGAACAAGCTAAGGAAAGCCGTTGTTTGAAGCCCAAGGGCAGTTCTCCGGCCATGGTTGACGAGTAGGCAAAGAGCTCAAACACCTCAATCATCTGGTCAATGGCCTTTTGCTGAATCTTGCCGCGCAGACCGTAAACCCCAGAGAAAAATCGCAGGTTCTCCTTGACCGAGAGCCCTGCATAAAGGCTGAATTTCTGGGCCATGTACCCCAGGCGATTACGTGCTTTGCTGGCAGCCTTGCGAAGGTCAATCCCCGCCACCTGCCCGACCCCTTTGGTGGGTTTGAGCAGTCCGCACATCATTTTAAATGTTGTGCTTTTTCCGGCTCCGTTGGGACCAAGCAATCCGAAAATTTCCCCGCGCCGGATGGAAAAACTGTTGTCCCTGACTGCAACAAAATCGTTAAATTGTTTTGTAAGGCCATTTGCCACCACCACGGGTGTACCGTCGTCATTCAGGGCCTGGTATCTTTGGGCCAGTACGGATGTACCGCCGGGACCCCCGCCAAGAATATCCATGAACGCATCCTCGAAATTGGGAGGAACCGTTTTTAAAAATGCGTCTTTGGGCAAAGGGATCACGTTTGACGTAACCGGGGCACCTTCGCGTAAAAGCAGCCTGAGAGCGGCTCCCTGCACAATGCCGTCCAGCACGGCGGGGTGATCCAAAAGCTTTACCAGGGTCGGGCGTTTATCTTCCACATGAATGCCGCGCACCTGCACCACCCGCCCTTGAACCCGGCTTGTTAAATCCTTTGGCGTGCCGTTAAAAAGAAGCTTTCCCGTGTTGAGAAGCATCACCTCGTCGCATTGTTCGGCCTCGTCCAGGTACGCCGTGCTCCAGACCACGGCCATCTCGTCGTCGGCCAGTTCACGCACCATGCGCCACAGCTCCCTGCGGGAGATGGGGTCGACCCCGACGCTGGGTTCATCCAGCAAAAGTACCCGGGGTTTTCGGATCAGGGCGCATGCAAGCCCCAGTTTCTGCTTCATTCCTCCGGAAAGGCGGCCAGCCAGCCGGTCTGAAAACCGTTTAAGATCCGTAAAGGTCAAAAGCCGATCAAAGGTCTCTTCTCGCTCTTTGCCGAAAACTGCTCTCAATTCAGCGTACAGGCGCAGGTTTTCAATTACCGAGAGATCTTCATAAAGGCCGAACCGCTGGGGCATGTACCCGATGCGCTCCCGAACGGAAACAGGGTTGCGGCAGGTGTTATACCCCACGGTCGTAACTTCCCCTTTGGCAGGGACCAGCAGGCTTGCCATAAGCCGCATGAGCGTGGTTTTTCCGGCTCCGTCAGGACCCACAAGCCCGGTTATCCGTCCCGGAAAGATCTCGGCATTGATATGGTCCAGTGCCGGTGTCTTGGAGCGGCCAAAGCCGTGGCTTAAATCTGTGATGGAAATG
>NZ_JBFXHE010000475.1:0-3154 GCF_050177295.1 Desulfobacter sp. | reverse complement strand
CGGTTGGGATTGACGGGAACGCAGTAATAGACGGGACCTTATTGGGACGCAGTATTCAGGCCGGCGGGATCACAGCAGGACATTTGGCCGCGAATCAGGTCCTGGTGGGGCACACAATCAGAAGCAGTAACTATATATCCGGGTACCAGGGGTGGATGATCAACGGAGTGGCTGGAACCGCTGAATTTAATAATATGACTCTGAATATCACGTATAACGATATTTTGGGTTCAAAGCCTCCAATTGATGCTGATAAAACAAGCCAAAACGTCGCATACGACACGACGCATGTGAATGGTTCCTCTGCATCCACAGTGGCTTATAATGCAGCGAATGGTGCCACATTCACCAGTTCAAGCTATTTAAACTCGACTCAGCAAAACGCTATCACGTCCATCGGCGGTGGGTGGGTTACCACCAGTTCAGTTGGTAGCCCGTCTGGTGTTCGTTTTACATTTAGCCCAAGCGGCATGGTTCTATCTGGTGGTTCTGGTACTGGCAACTGCATCTCTCTACAAAATACGTCAGCCAGAGTCTGGGGATACAATGGAGTTGCAGGACTAAGCGGAACAGAGTGCCGCCTCCAAACATTGTCCTCAACAATAGGCTACACAGGAGGGAGTTTTTACCCTTACTTCAACGGGACTGTAGCACTTGGGACAAGTGTAAGCCAGTTTGCAGATTTATACACAGGCGGGTTGGTGGTTAATTTTTCAAGGGTCTATGACGTCATAGACGACCTTGAAACTCTCCATTCGATAGAACCAGACGCTGCAGGCGTCATGAACCCTCAGACCTTGCCAGATGACTTCACATCAAGAGGTCGATTGAGGTCAACGTTGAGAAACGACCTTGGAGAACTGGCCACGGACGAAGAAATAGAAGAAATGCTGAACGACCCTGACGATATGGGGGGGAAGATTGGTTTAGACCTTGGCAACTTTGTGGCACTAATTGAAGGTGCATTACGCCAACTTGATAAAGAAAATTCAGCCGTTCAGTATGAGTTTTTGAACTGGCTTGGGGATATGGAACAGCGGCTGCAAGCAATTGAGGACGCAGCATAGGAGGTGTTTATGGCTGGAATTGATGGACAAATACAGGTTGAAGTTGGAAGGCTTTTAAAAATTATCGGCGGGAAAGAGGTTGAGCTGGATGTCTGCCGCGAAAAGGTCATGGCGTTAACGACCGCGTTGGATAAAGCGGACGCAGAATTGACAAAGGTCCGGGTGGAATTGGAAGGGTTAAAAAAAACAGAGGGTACGCAAAAAGATGAATAACCGGTTTTTCATGCTGCCATACATGGAACGGGACGGCATCCGGACGGCGGCGGATTCAACTATCAAAGCGCTTTTCACCAGGACCGGGGAAGACGGCCTGGTCCCGGTTGTTTTCTACGAGGGAACCATTGCCACAGCCGATGCATTTCTTTCCATGGCCAAGGCACCCGGAACAATGTTTTTTATCCTCATGGATGGTACGCAAACCATTGGCTATACGTGGCTGAACCGGTTTGAAAACCACACGGCAAGACAGCATTTCTGCATCTTTAAATCATACTGGGGCAACTCTCTGGATGTTGGCAAATGGTGTCTCCATGAGGTTCTTCACATGCAAGATAATGCCGGCAGTTTTGTGTTTGACCTGGTGACCGGGTTTGTGCCGGCCTGGAATAAACGGGCGATTAATTTTGTTCTGAAGTGCGGAGGGCAGACCCACGGTGTTATTCCCAATGCAATTTTCAACGGGGAAACGGGGATGAGTGAGAAGGCGGTGTTCATTTATTATACAAGGGAGAAAGAGGCATGAATTTTGACCGGATTACCTTTGACATCCGCCTCGGCGGATACCTTGAGGCCGATCCATTCGAGTCCCGGGGGATCCGTGCCAAAGGGGGAGGCGGCAACGGAATTGATGCGGCATATAATGCAAGGATGGCATCCGTAGCCGAGGCGCAGCAGGCCATAGCCCAGAAAAATTTTGATTTTTGGGAATCGGATTATAAGCCCATGGAGCAAGCCATGATTAATTCGAATATAGCCTTGATTCCCCATGAGACCAATTATCAAGCCATAAAATTAGATAATGAAGCAGCTCTGATTCCCCATCAAACAGATTATGAAATAAAGAAAATGACTGCCGAAGAGCAGCTTTTCCCAAGCCAGACCAAACTCGGTATTGCCCAGAATGAGGCAGCACTTTCTTTGCTTCCCCAACAGACTGAATACGCCATGGCAAAGCTTTCTGATGATATGCAGTATATGGAGGAAAAAGCCCCTGTCCGCAATGCCTTTTTCCGCGAATCCCTTGAAGGCGTTGATGTCGAAGGACGGGCGAACAAAGCGGCTGCCGATGCCGCACATGCCTTTGCCAACTCCCATATGTCCATGGGCCGGGATATGGCCAGGATGGGTGTTAATCCGAATTCCGGCCGCTTTGCCGCCATGGGGACTTCCAACGCAATCAGCAGGGCAAAGGGTATAGCAGGGGCTAAAACCAGCGCCCGTACCAATGCGGAACAAGAGAACTTTAGCAGATTAACCAATGCAATGGGGTATTGATTATGTATCAGATCGAAAATCCAATGGGCAGGGCTATAAACGGCATGGGGCAGGCTTCAGGGAGCTATAGCGCGATGACCAAGGGGATTAAAAATCCGGGGCATACTGCTGGGGGGGCTGTGTCGGCAGGGATGGGAGGGGCGGCTATGGGAGCACAGATAGGGAGCTTGACTGGTGCAACTGCTGGATCGGCAGCTACCGCTGGATCGGCAGCTACCGCTGGCGCTTTGGGCCTTGGCTTAGGGGCCTGGACCGGTATCGGTTCCGTTTTAGGTATCGGGGCCTACCTTTTATCTTGATGGAGAAGGGATAGCAATGCTCTGCTTTGATTGGTTGCTATCCGAAATATCACTGAAAAAAGAAAGCAAGGATAAATAATATGCCGGACGAGTGGGGAAGAGTAACTGGAAACGATTTTATGCAACTTGCAAACACCATGGGGAATATTCAGGCCATGGGGCAAAGGAATACCATGTTCCGGCAACATCAAGCGGACCGGGCAAAAAAACAGCAGCTTGAAGATGATGCCAATTATAATGCCGGATTATATCAGCCGGGGGCTATTCAGCTTGACGAAGGTTCTAGGACAGCCG
>NZ_JBFXHE010000474.1:0-3158 GCF_050177295.1 Desulfobacter sp. | reverse complement strand
CGGCCAGCTGTATTTGACCAGGGCATCCATGGCCATGGGGGTAAACCCTTTAATGTCCTTTTTGTTCTCTTTTGCGTACTTGTTTAAAAATTTCTGGGCAAGCAAAGGGATGTCGTCTGCCCTGTCCCGCAATGGGGGTACCTTGACATTGATGACATTAAGCCGGTAAAACAGGTCCTGTCGAAAAGCGCCCTTTTCCACCTCTTTTTCCAGATCTTTGTTGGTGGCCACAATCACACGCACGTCAATATTTTTGACCTTATCAGAGCCCACTTTCTGGATCTCTTTTTCCTGGAGCACCCTGAGCAGTTTGACCTGCATGGATAGGGGGACCTCTCCGATTTCATCAAGAAAAATCGTGCCCTTGTCCGCGGATATAAAAAGGCCGTCCCGTGCTTTATCCGCCCCGGTAAATGCGCCCTTTTCATGGCCGAACAATTCAGATTCCAGGAGGGTTTCGCTCAACGCGGCACAATTCACCGAGATCAATGGGTTCTCTTTTCGTTTGCTGTTTTTGTGAATGGCCTTTGCAAACAACTCTTTGCCGGTACCGCTCTCCCCGGAAATCAAAATGGTGGTATCTGTGGGGGCTGCAATTTTAGCCGTGCCAATAACCTCTTCGATGGCCGGACTTGTACCGATAATCCCGGAAAAATCCCCTTCGCTCAGCAGTTGCGCTTTAAGTTGACTGTTCTCCAGGGACAATTGCAGATGTTTGGTCACCCGTTCAATGGAGAGCTTGAGTTCCTCAAAATTCAAGGGCTTGGTCAAATAGTCATCCGCCCCCAGCCGCATGGCCTCAACCGCTTTATCCACCGAAGAGTATGCCGTCATGATAATCACCGGTATGGCGGGGTTAAGGTGCTTGATCTCTTTGAGCGCCTCCATGCCGCCCACGTTGGCCATCCTGACATCCATGAGAACAAGGTCATAGGGGGTTTTTTGTACTTGCCGGATGGCATCGGCACCGTCCTGGACACATTCAATGGCGTAAGAAAGACTTTTCAAAAGGGTTTCAAGCATTGACAGGTGGGCTATGTCATCATCAACAATCAGTAATCGGCCTTTCATATCAACTCCTCTTTGTTCTGCTCCAATTTGTTTTGTTCCAAGGGAATTGTAATCACAAATGTGGTGCCCTTGTTTTTCAGGCTTTCAATAGTGATGGTTCCGCCATGGCTTTCGATGATTTTAAAGGCAATGGCAAGGCCAAGGCCTGTACCGCGTTTTTTGGTTGTAAAATAGGGATTGAATATATTGGCCTGGTCCTGGGGCGATATGCCGTTGCCCGTATCAGAAATTGCAAACTGCAGCATATTCTCCCTGGCCTTGACGTTGACGGTTAACGTGCCGCCGGACGGCATGGCCTGGATGGCATTTATAAAAATATTGAGCAACACCTGGATCAACCGGTCCTTATCCACCTCAACTTCGGGCAGCTGCGGTTCAACCGAGCTGATGATCTTTATACCTGCCGGATCTGCTTCATATTTTATCAGCCGCAATGCCTTGTCCACCAGCTCAAAAATCCTGGCTTTCTTTAATTCCAGTTCAATGGGCCGGGCAAACTCAAGCAGCTCCGAGATGACCCGGTTCACCCGGTCAACCTCTTCAGCCATAATGTTGGCGGCCTTTTTATTATCGCTTTGCGGGTCAAACAGGCTGCTGAAATAGGTGGCATAGCCTTTTATGGAACTTAAGGGATTTCTGACTTCATGGGCCACACCGGCTGCAAGGATACCCACGGCCGCAAGTTTTTCCTTCTGTTTGATCTCAAGTTCCAGGGCCCTGATCCGGCTTAAATCTTTAAGAATGAAAACATGACCGATAAAATTTTCCCGTTCTCCGACAATTTTTGTAATGGTTACGGTGACCGGAATGGCTTTGCCTGTGCGGGACGGCAGTTTTAATTCCTGTTCTGACACAAAACCGCCTTGATCCACCTGGTCAAGCAGTGCCAGCAACGATGGCGGCAGCACCTGGGCAGCATTTTTACCTTTTATCTGGTCAAGTTCTTTTCTCAAAAAGATGGAAGCGGTCTCATTGACATAGATGACCTTTGCGGCATCATCCACAGCCACAATCCCCATGGGCAGGCTTGTTACCAATTCCGAGGCAAAGGCCCGGGTATCCAGAAGAAGCCTGCGGGAACGGGCATGGTTCTGGGCCCAGAACAGGGAGACAATGCCGCCCAGTCCCAGAAATAAAATCAGAACAATACTTATGATGCTGTTTTGAATATCTTCCTTCCGGGCGTGTTCAAATGGCGCGATGTCCATCCCGATGAATATGGCCGGCCGTTTTTCAGGGTCTAAAAGGCGCTGCCGGGATGGCCCTTTTATCCAGTTCTGGACACACTCGTGGGAACCGTTCATATGGTTTCCCATCATATGCCGCCTGAAACCTTTACCCTGGCCATGACCTTTCAATGTCGGCAAAAAGGTTTGATAAACTTCGAAATAGTCTTTTGATCCATGGCCTTTGACCGTGCGCCATTGGGGGTGGTCAGAGGGCTGCGCATCTGCTTTGGAAAGGGGAGGTGTAAACGGGGAACCTATTTTATCTTCTTGGTTATGGGCAAGGACAATCCCTGATTGATCCGCAATGACGATATAAGAGATGTCCTCCTGGGCCGCGGTCTCCTCCAATAAGGTCTGCAGATGCGCCTCGCTTCCCATCCGGCCCATCATCCCGGTGATGGTTCCCGCCTCAAAGGATCGAATGAGTGCGGCGCCTTTTTCCGAAAGGATCTGTCCCATATATTTTTTTTCACGATTATAGTTCATGACGGCCTGGGTGACCACCACCCCCACCAGGACAACGCTGATTCCAATGATGACCCAGGGTGATATGGACCGGTTCAGATAGGGTGTTTTGTTCTCTGACATCATAATTATCTTCTGCTGACTGATTAAATTTTAATCACCGGTATCCGGCGAACTGATTAAAATTTAATCACTGCATCTCCTTTTTACAATCAACAAACATAACCAAAAACACGAAAACATATAATTCCAGCATGTTGTATATTCTCAAACCTTCTGGCATACCGGTTGCAATATTTAGTCCATAAGTTCGAATGGTGTACGAAGTTTGAGAACTTTAATTTTATAACCACATGATTAAAGGAGTTTATCATGAAAAAAACCATTACAGCA
>NZ_JBFXHE010000473.1:0-3163 GCF_050177295.1 Desulfobacter sp. | reverse complement strand
CCATGTTTGACAGAATTCAGCATTCTTTCAATCACCAGAGAGAATTTATCGGAAATGCCTCCCATGAATTAAAGAGCCCCATAACCCGTCTGATGCTGGCCCAGGAGGATATGCTCATGAGTGAAAATCTGTCACCATCGGCTGAAAATAGCATGATCAAGCAGCTTGAAACAAGTCGCCGCATGAGTCATCTGGTGAAAAACCTGCTGGATCTTTCCAGAATGGAACAACAGGATATTTTAGATAACGTTCAAATGGATCTGTCTGTGCTGATCGGCAGAATTCTTGATGATTATACCGACGTGCTGGCTGCAAAAGGGATTCGCATCCGGAATCAGGTGGGGGCTTCTCTTCCTGTTACGGGGGATTCGGAAAAATTGTTCCGCCTATTCGTCAATCTGATTGATAATGCAATCCGGTACAACCTGCCCTCAGGGGGAGAAATTAAAATCAAGGGGAAGAAATCAAAGACAGACCTCTGTCTTGAAATCTTAAATTCAGGCTCAAAAATACCGGAACAGGACATTCCCCACCTGTTCGAGCAGTTTTACCGTGTTGAGAAGTCCAGGTCCCTGGCTCTCGGAGGTTCCGGGCTGGGGTTGGCCATTGCCCGGAAGATCGTAATTCTTCATAATGGCAGAATAGAGATCACCAACGGTCCGGATCAGATGATACAGACAACCGTCTGGCTGCCGAGAAACAGATACGCAGAACAGGCCTGAACCAACCGGTATCCGTTTCTAAGATTATTTTATTCTCTTTTTCCCTGCGGTCCTTGCTGGCAAGAAACGAACTCAATAAATGCTCCATAGAGAGCCGATAACCCCTGTTTCTCTGAGACCTTCTATAACCTCAAGAATTCCCACAAACCAGATAAACCACAACGCACTGAAGATATGAATCCGGTACACGACGGGGTTGACCAGATAGGTTGCAGGCTCTTCAAATAATGAAAATTTTGGAAAGAAGGCGGGTGTCTTATGGATATAGCTTTCAAATTCAGCCCCAAAATTTGACAACAGTCTTTTTTCTTCACTCTTTATTACAAAGGGATAATAGCTTGAAAATAAAATTAAAAAAAGAATGGGAAACGTTAGTGTTTCAGAGCAGAAACCAATCCCTATGACCCCAAGTAGGCTGAAAAAATAAAGGGGATTTCTGCACAAAGAGTATGGACCATTGGTAACCAATTGTTCATCCTTGTACCCAGCCACATAAAGAGAGCACCACATCCGTCCCAAAGAGGCAACGCCAACCAGAACGATACCGATAAAAAACAATATAAAGGTAAATATTTCATTCTCTGTCTCCCAGCGGCTTTTGCTGGCAAGTACAAAAAATAATATAATGACTCCCGCTATCCTGGAAATCAGACCTCTGTATTTTTCTATATTAAAAGGCATTTTATGACTCCTAAAACAATTTATTAACATGATGATCCATGCGTAGGGGATCTTCTCTCTGCTCCATAGGTCAGCAGTATTCTAATATAACACCGATTATGAAGAAAGTATGAAGGCAATGACAGAAAACGTGCTTGCCATTTTTTCAACTTTCTGCATGGTTTCAATCAGTTTGACGTTTCGATTTTGGAACCTCTGGCGCAGTCTGCAATAGATCCTCATCCTATTAACTGGTTGATTTCAAATATTGGCAGACAAACCGCAAGGATGATAAATCCGATCACCACGCCCATGATAAGAATGATCAACGGCTCGATGATTGAGGTGGCTGCTGTTATGGCTGTCTGAACATTTCTTTCAAACAGTTCTGCTGATTTTTCCAGCATTTTTTCCATTTCACCGCTTTTTTCTCCCACCTTGATCATCTGGGCCGCAAGGTCCGGAAAGGCTGAATTTTTTTCCAGAACAGAACCAAGACTGCCGCCTTGTTCCACTGTCTGGGCACATTTTTCGATCAGCTCGGCAATCACCCGGTTGCCGGAAATGGTTCTGGTAATGCCCAGGGCTGTTAAAAGCGGCACCCCGTTGTCAAGCAAAGACCCTAATGTCCTGGAAAACCGGGATGCAATGAGCTGTCTGGTCAGGTTGCCCGAAACCGGCAGGGATAAAATGATCCGGTCCAGAATGCGCCCCCCCTTCTCGGTTTTTCGGATGCCATACAGGCATAATAGGGCGAAAAACGGTGCAGGAATGATCAGCCACCACCACGCTTTTACCATGCCGCTGATACCAAGAAGCATCTGGGTGGGCATGGGCAGGTCATGGTTCATATCCGTAAAGATTTTTGTAATATTGGGGACAATAAAGGTCAAAAGAAACACAAGTACAAGAAAGCCAATGACCGCCATGAATACGGGATAGGCAAGAGAGGCTTGGATCTTCTTTTTTGTCTCCTCTCTTTTCTCACTGAAATCGGCCAGCCGTTCCAGCACAACCTCTAAGGTGCCGGAGGCTTCGCCTGCTTTGACCATGTTTATGTATACCGCAGAAAAGACCTGGGGGTGGGCGCCTAGCGCATCGGCAAAGCTGTTGCCCTCTTCAATGGCGTCCTTCACCCTGGACAGGACGCGCTTAAACGCCTTGGTTCTGGCCTGGGGCACCAGGGTGGCAACGGCTTTGAGCAAGGGAAATCCCGCTGTAAGAAGCGTGGCCAGCTGGCGTGTGATCATGCTGATTTCCGAAGATTTTACAGAAGAGAAAAAGGACGGCAGGTTAACGTTTTTTCCCCTGGATGCCTCTTTTTTCGTTTTAATGCGGCCGGCGCCTGATTCAATTCGCTGAATTGAGATGGGGAAAATGCCTTTTTGTTTCAAATCATCCTGGGCCGCATCATGATTTTCAGCATCTATAATGCCTGATTTTTTTCTGCCGGAGGCAGTCAGCCCGTTATATTCGAAAACAGCCATATAAAATACTATCCTTTATATCCGGGCCAGGCGTTGATCATACATGGCGCCCACCCTGCCGTCGATCCGACATCCGTCTCTCCGGTATTTCGGCCAGGCGTTGATCATACATGGAGCCCACCCCATACTCATCCCTGCGCATGAATTTTTCCACAGCAGGCCCTATCAGCTGCATTTCCGGGTTTTCTCTTTGGACCTCCTGGGCAATGTGCATTTCCTTGGTGCAGCCGGTGGAGTAGGTGGCATCCTTTCCGATCCATTCGGGCGGTACCTTCTGTTCCATGAGTTCAAAAC
>NZ_JBFXHE010000472.1:0-3173 GCF_050177295.1 Desulfobacter sp. | reverse complement strand
TTTTTCTGCGCCTTGCATCTGGGCAACTTTGCGTCCAAACACGATTTTCAGTTCAGACACTATCATGATATTATTCAAGCCGGATGAGTTCCACCTCGGCCTGGGCAAACATCTCCAGGGAAAGGGGATCGTCGTATCCCTTTTTAAAGTACACTTTTTTAATCCCGGCGTTAATGATCATCTTGGCGCAGATGGAACAGGGTTGAATGGTACAGTACAGAGATGCACCGGCAACTGGTATCCCGTGGAAGGCAGCCTGGATGATCACATTCTGTTCAGCATGAACGCCCCGGCAAAGCTCATGTTTTTCCCCGGAGGGTATATTACGCTGATCGCGCAGGCAACCGGTCTGTATGCAATGGGGGATTTGGGAGGGCGCCCCGTTATAGCCCGAGCATAAAATGCGCTTATCCTTCACCAGGACCGCGCCCACCTTTCGCCGAAGACAGGTGGCCCTGGAGGCCACAAGTTCCGTGATGGCCATAAAATACTCATCCCAGGAGGGGCGGCCATCACTAACGGCGTTTGCGGAATCAGGGGAAACAGGGAGCATCAGCAGGCGGTATCCCCATACAGCGGGTAGTGGGTGCAAAGCTCTTTAACCTTGGCGGCAACTTTAGGGACATTGGCCTCGTCATCCAACACATCGCAGATAAATCCGGCGATATCCCCCACAGCATCTTCCTTCATGCCCCTGGAGGTAATCAACGGCACACCGATACGTACACCCGAAGTCACAAAGGGGCTTCGTTTTTCATTGGGTACGGTATTTTTATTCACCGTAATATTTGCCTGTCCGAGACGCTCTTCCGCATCTTTTCCAGTGATATCCAACCCGGAAAAATCTACCAGGACCATGTGGTTATCCGTACCATTGGACACCAGTTTATAGCCCCTTTCCATGAGCACCTTTGCCAGGACAGCGGCATTTTTGACCACTTGTTTCTGATATTCAGTAAACGCCGGCAACAATGCCTCTTTAAACGCCACTGCCTTGGCCGTAACAACATGCATCAAGGGACCGCCCTGGATACCGGGAAAAATCTGGGAATTGATTTTTTTGCCCCGTTCGGCGCTGGAGAGAATCAGTCCACCCCTGGGACCACGAAGGGTTTTATGGGTGGTGGAAGTGATAATATCTGCATATCCAACAGGTGTGGGATGTACCCCCGCAGCCACAAGGCCTGCAATATGAGCCATATCCACCAGAAACAGCGCACCGCATGCTTTGGCAATTTCGGAAAAGCCCTTGAAGTCAAGGGTTCTAGGATAGGCCGAAGCCCCTGCCACAATCATTTTAGGCTTATTTGCCCGGGCCAGATCTTCCACCTGGTTCAAATCGATTGTTTCGGTTTCCGGATTTAAACCATAATGAGAAAAATTGAACAAACGGCCTGAAAAACTTACCCCTGCGCCATGGGTTAAATGACCGCCATGGGAAAGATCCATGGCCAGTATCCCGTCGCCGGGAGAGAGCACGGAAAAGTAAGCCGCCATATTGGCCTGGGATCCGGAATGGGGCTGCACATTGGCATATTCCACACCGAATAGCTTTTTTACCCGCTCAATGGCCAGATTTTCCGCCTCGTCCATGTACTGGCACCCGCCATAATAGCGCTTTGACGGATACCCTTCAGCATATTTGTTGGTCATGATGGAGCCCTGGGCTTCCATGACTGCCCGGCTGACTGTATTTTCCGAAGCGATGAGATTCAGCCCGTATTCCTGCCGACTGTATTCACGCTCAATAACGGAGGCAATCTCAGGATCACAAGCTTTGATAAATTGTATATTTTCCATAATTCAATCGTGCCTTTCTTAACCTAATCTTCTAATCTAGGGAACGGATACGGTCCAGATGGCGACCACCTTCAAAGGGGGTGGCAAGCCATTCCCTGACCAGTTCAAAGGCAAGAATATCACCGATTACACGACCACCCATGACCAGAATATTGGCATCATTGTGTTGCCGGCTCATCCTGGCGGAAAAGATATCCGAGCACAGGGCGGCACGTACACCTTTAAACCGGTTGGCCTGCATGGACATGCCAAGGCCGGTGCCACACAGAAGAATACCCCGGCCAAATGTACCGTCGGAAACGGCTTGGGCCACCTTTTTACCGAAATCGGCATAATTTACCGAAGCAGTGCCGTGGGTACCCGCATCCTCAACCTCATAACCAAGACCGGCGAGCAGATCCTTAATCTTTTCCTTTAATTCAAACGCGGCATGATCACTGCCGATGATAATCTGTTTATCCTTTTCCATATCTACCCCGGACCTTTATATTTATTTATGATTTCGATGCAATGAAGTCATAAATATCCTGGACAGTCGACAATTTCTCGGCCTGGTCGTCGTCAATTTCTATTTCAAAAATCTCTTCCATGGACATGATAAGCTCAACGATGGTCAGAGAATCAGCCCCCAGATCTTCGATCAACGACGCCTGGGGAACCACGTCCTCAATATCAATGCCGGGAATTTTTTCAGCAATAATTTTTCTTACCTTGGTTTCAATGGTCATAATCTGACTCCTTGAAGTATCTTCCGGCCTACTAATCGTCTGCATCCATATCAGTGTTTACATTTCTGCCTTTGTATGCACCGCATTCAGGACATGCTCTATGGGGCAATTTTGGCTCCTGACACTCGGAACATAAAGTTATGGTAGGGGAACCGGTTTTATAATGGGTACGTCTTTTTCTTCCTCTTGCCTTGGAGCTTTTCTGCTTGGGTACGGCCATGACTTTCTCCTAACTATATTATTTTATTTGGTTTTCATTTAATACTTACCAAAATTTAAAACATATCTAATTACCCTATTTTTTATTTGAAGTCAACCAAAGATTCTAATTAGAATTGCTGATTGCTTTAGGCCCCGCAATTATGATAGATAAACCGTCGATTTTACGCTGTTTTTATATGAAAATAGAGACAAGATACAAGAAACAAGAGGGCGAAGCGACTGCGGCGCCCATTTTAGCCCTGAATTGTTGGAGTCTTTAGTTTCATTGTTTGTTGTGGGCTTGCGGCCCATGTGGGTTATACGAATTCGGGCAGTACAAGGCCCAAATATCCTGTACCGGCTGTTGTTCGTAGAGTTTAACTTTTGGAGATCATAATGAATACAATAATCACACGCTTTCCGCCCTCCCCTACCGGCTACCTG
>NZ_JBFXHE010000471.1:0-3188 GCF_050177295.1 Desulfobacter sp. | reverse complement strand
AGCCCCTGCGTTGTCTTTAAAAATTTGCCGGGCATGTTGTCCGGTGCGGGCGCAATGGTCAGAATTGCGCAGCATTTTTTTCAGTTCACCGGCCAGGGCTTTTTCGTTTTCAACCTGGATGCCGCCTTTACCCTGGATAAACAATTGGGCCATTTCACGAAAATCCGTCATATGGGGCCCAAAAAACACTGGTTTGCCAAACATGGCCGGTTCCAGAAGATTATGCCCGCCCCGGGGCACCAGGGATCCGCCCACAAAGGCAAACGAACAGAACGCATAGGCTTTGCCCAGAACGCCAATGGTGTTAAGAAATATGATATCCGCACCTTGTTTGGTTTCCGTCGGATCCAGGTAGCATGCAATCCTGAATCCGGATAAAGGCAATTCCTTGAGCAAAGCGGTACACCTGCCCGGGTCCCGGGGCGCAATGACAAGTTTGAGTGCGGGGTCTGTCTGTCTTGCCTGGATAAATGCCCGGACCACCATGGATTCTTCACCGGGATGGGTGGAACCGGCCATCCATATCCGGTCACCCGGGTGAGCCCCCAGACCCCGGACAAGGCCTGAAATCTCTTCCCGGGACAATTCAGGACAGGGCTGATCAAACTTGATATTGCCGGTGACTTGAATACGGTCCCCGGCCACACCAAGCTGTTCAAAACTGAAAGCATCCTGCCGGGTTTGGGCCATGACACAGGAAAGCATTGGGAAAAACAATTTGGCCAGGGGCCCCATGCACCGGTACCCCTTTAAGGACCGTGGTGACAACCGTGCATTCACAAGGACCACAGGAATCCTTTGTTGATGCATGACAGATAAAAACCCGGGCCATAAATCCGTTTCCACCAGACAGACGATATCCGGGGAAATGCGTTTGACCACCCGTATCACTGCAAACCAGATATCAAAGGGGAAATAGCCCGCCGCGGTAACCGGGGAATCGGCCCGGTCCGGGTGCATCAGATCAAGGGCCCGCTCAAATCCGGTTTTGGTGGATGCTGTAAAAACAATATCATGGGCCGGGTATTTTTTTTTTAAGGCGCGTACCAGGGCAAGGCTTGAGTTCACTTCACCCACGGACAGGGCATGAACCCAGATTCTGCGCGTACTCTCGTTTTTTTCAGGAATCCCTGTAAACAATCCCAGGCGCTGTAACAGATTGGCCCGCCGTTTGGCTGAAAACATCCAGACAGCAGGTAAAAAAGGCAGGCACAAAAAAAATACCACCAGGGTGATGATATGGTAAAAAAAAATCATGGAACCGGCCTCATTCCGTCTGGATCAGATAGATACACCCCAGGCATAGGAAAACCAGGTTGCTCACCCAGGCGGCCACCACCGGCGGCAGAATCTTTGCGTAGCCCAAAGAGACAGTAAACCCGAAGACAAACCAGTACAAAAAACAAAACCCCACGCCCACGGCAATGCCCACGGGCAGATTGGTTTTCACAAACCCCCTCATGCCCGTGGCAGCCCCTGTCAACGCCATGATCACGCAGATAAAGGGGAAGGCCAGCTTCCCGTACATATCTACCTTGTAGGTGGTGGCGTCATATCCTTCGGCTGTTACTTTCTCCACATATCTTCTGAGTTCACTATAACTCATTTCATCGGACCTCTGGGTCATACGGTCAAGGTCATCGGGTTTCAGATCAAGGGACACAACCTTTTGGGGGCTTATGGACACATGATAATCATCAATTTCAGGATCATACAACTGCTCAATGACATCTTCCAGTATCCAGCGCCCGTTTTCATAATGCCCCCTGGCCCCATCGGTACGCGACGCAATCTTGAACCCTGCCCCCATGGTGGTGCATGAGATGCCGGCCACTGTTTTTTTAGCTGGATCAAAAAAATTAATATGCACCAGGGCCCTGCCCGACCGGATCCAGATGTCCTCTTTCGCATGAACAATACCGCCGTTGCGGGACATCTCGCGGTACCGTATATGGTTGGAACGGGCCATGGACACAGGAATCAGGGTCTCTGTCAAAAGCAGCATCAAAAAAGCCAGGACACCGCCTGCCAGAATGGCCGGCTTCACCATAAAATAAACGGAGATCCCCGAAGACTTCAAGGCAGTGAGTTCACCGCTTCGATTCATAATGCCGAATACGGAAATAACCGCTAAAAGCAGTCCTGCCGGGGTAAGCTGAACAAACATATAGGGCAGTTTAAGCAGTACAAACCAAAGCCCCCGTGCAAAGGTGACGTCGGACTCAAGAATTTTATCCATATGGGACAGATAGTCAATGAATATAAACAGCACCATGACCAATGCCTGGATAATAATAAAAATTCTGACAAATTCTTTAAGCCAGTATTTGTGAAGGCATGGGATCATGGCTTTGTCCTTTTTCTGAGACGGGCCACAACACCTGCCGGAAGGTTTTGTATCCAGAGAGGCAGACGCACGGGCCGCTCCTTGGCATTGCGTATCAAAAGAAAAATGCCCGCAATCCCCATAACCACATTGGGCAGCCACATGGCGATCACCGGCGGATAATGGCCGGCTTCGCCGCCGGACCAGCCAATGGCCAGCAGCAGATAATAAAGAAGAAAAAAGCCCATCCCCATACCAAAACCGCTTGATTTTCTTAAAAATATGGACTGAACCCCCAAAGGAAAGGCCAATAATCCGAGCACAAGGCAGGCAAAGGGAATGGAAAATTTTTCATGCAACACCAGACGCGCCTCACTATCCATTTCAGGCGTTTTAAAACCGTTTCGGATACGCCGGACCAGTTCATGCAGGCTCATTTCATCAAAATCCTTTCCCTCTTCTCTGGGCCCGTTTTTCTGCAGGGCAGTAAGGTCAATATTGATGTCATAATGCCCGAAATTAATATTGGTCACGGAATGGTCCTGAACATTGACCTGGTTGATCATACCGTCATACAGACGGATGGTGTATAGATCCTGGTTTCCCTTGCGCACCAGGCGTCCCCTGGGAGCCGTGGAAATGGCGACGATATCAGCAGTCCTGCGGTCCTCAATGAATACGTCCGTCAGATCCCGGGTGCCCATATCCACATGGGCCACATAAATCATGATCCCGTTAAGCCGGCTGTTGAACTGCCGCTCCTGCAGTGCTGCGTCAATACTGGATCTGGCCAGTTCTATGGTTTTCATTTTCAGGGCCAGTTTGCCATTGGGAATCCCGTAAACCGTCATCCACAGGGTTA
>NZ_JBFXHE010000470.1:0-3216 GCF_050177295.1 Desulfobacter sp. | reverse complement strand
GCTTTACCCATGTGGCGGTTTATGCCGGCGGGTTTGCTGAATGGGAGGAAATGGGATTTGATGTGGCCGGCAAAAGAACAGACCCATGAGCAAACTGTTCCGTGTCAGTCTGTTCCGTATCAGAAATGGGGCGCATTTGTCGTCCATGGATTTGGGCCGGCACACCGGCATAATTGAATGGGCACTGCGTCTGTTTCTAGGATCGACCTTTATTTTTGCGTCCTGGCACAAAATCGTGTCACCGGATGAATTTGCCACAATTTTGTACGGCTATGCGGTCTTTCCCCATCAGTTTATTAATGTGTTAGCCATTGTAATGCCCTTTGTGGAGCTTGTCTGCGGTATCTCTCTGATCACCGGGTTGCTCAAACGTTCGGGCCTGTTATTGATTAATGCCATGCTGGTCAGCTTTATTTTTCTGATCAGCTTTAATCTGATACGGGGCCACGAATTTGACTGCGGGTGCTTTTCCCTGGGGGATACCAAAGGGACCTGGTCCTCAGCCTGGCTGCTCCTCAGGGATTTTGCAATGCTTGGGGCAGGGGTTTATCTTTTCAGGCTGTTTAATAAAAAAGACCGGGTTTAAACCTGCCGGCTCACTGCTCCCTGACGATTCTGAATCCAAGGCTGTTACGCCGGGCCACCGGCTTGTAATTGGTGCGGTAAGCACATCTCTGGTATTTACTGTTTTGAAACCATCCGCCGCCTCTGACCACCCGGTGCTCACCCTTTGTTTCCAAAGGATCTGTAATGCCGTCAACATAGGTCCGGGTAATAGTTCCGGTTCCCGCACTCCAAAGTGTTCGCCACTCACAGGCATCCTGGACCCATTCCTGAACATTGCCGTGCATGTCGTAAAGTCCAAATTTATTGGGTTTGAGCAGTTTTACAGGGTGGGGCTTGAAATCCCCCGCAGGCGCAAAACCACCTGAATTAAAGCAGTACCAGGCATGCGAAACAAGCACCGGTTCCGGTTCCTTGCAGGAAAAGGTGGTGATGCCGCCTGTGGCAAAGGCGGTCTGACTGCCGGCCCGGCAGGCATACTCCCACTCTGCCTCCGTGGGCAAACGGTATTTTGTGGTTCCTTCTCTCTTGTTTAAAAACTGAATAAATGTAACCGCGTCATGCCAGGACACGGTATCCACGGGATAGTAACTGCCCAGTTTAAAAGAAGACGGATTTGGGGATACCAGGCGGTCCCACTGCCCCTGGGTCACTTCGGTCTCTGACATGTAAAAGCTTTTTGTGATAAACACCTTGTGCTGTTTTTCGTCTTTCTGGCGTCCCTTCTCCGATTCAGGGCTTCCCATGATAAAGGAACCTGCCGGAATCAGGACAAATTTCATTCCAATTCTATTGGTAAAAGCGTCCTGGGCAAACGCATATGAACACAGCACTCCAAGGGTCAGTGATAAACCCAGAAGGAAAAACGGTATTTGCAAAAAGGTTTTGCCATGCATAAGTAATACCTGATTTAATTGTTAAGGCTAAGGTTCCAGTGAATATGTATAGAGATTAGCATATTTAAAAACCTTGGTTCAACGATTATAAATTTTCATGCGCCAGCACTAAAATTAATTGTTTAGGCTTGAAATAACGGATTGAAATGGTGTAAAAGGCAAATGGCATCTTTTTCCAGGAGTCAAAAAAATGATAAAAAAGACCGCACCTGAATCCAAAATTCTCACCCCGGACAGAAACATAAATCAAAAAGAAGATGAACCTGAGGTATCCGCCATTGAGCTAGGAGGGACATTATTGAAAAAAAATGAATTTACCATGATTCTTATAGCTGCTTTGGTGGTCACGGCCCTGGTTTTCTTCTTTTTTTTCAGGGGGCCATCTACCCAGCAGACAGTTGAAGACAATTCTGTATCAGCCAACGGGACAGATCAGGCTGTCCCGGATTTTGAGAGCCGCATCTCCGCCCTTGAGGTCTCTGTGGCAAAGCTTACCTCCTCTTCGGGCCAGAATGAAAACCAAGCCTCTTCACAGGCCGTGTCCGACCTTGGTGAACGGATCACACGAATTGAAACGGCAGCAACCCTTAAGCTCGACACCCTGATTGAACACGTGGACAAACTTGAGAGCCGGTTAAACAAATTAGCTGTTGCTGCCTCAAAGCCATCACCCAAAACCGTTGTCAAACCCCAACCTGAAGTAAAGAAGCCTGCCCTGCCGGCATCAACAAACGCACTTAAGAAAAAGGTTCAGGTGACAAAGAAAAAATCTGAGAAACCAAAGAAGACCGGTCAGTTTCATACGGTTCAAAAGGGTGAAACCCTGTGGTCGATTTCCCAGAAATATAAAACGAATGTGACAGCAATACGCAAACTGAATAATCTGACCCCTGAAGATGAGATTTATCCCGGGAGTAATTTATTGGTCAGATAGAAACAGATTTTGCCGCCCTGATAAAGGCTGTGACCTTTGAAATGTCCTTGATTCC
Source organism: Desulfobacter sp. (assembly GCF_050177295.1). Classification (NCBI taxonomy): domain Bacteria; kingdom Pseudomonadati; phylum Thermodesulfobacteriota; class Desulfobacteria; order Desulfobacterales; family Desulfobacteraceae; genus Desulfobacter; species Desulfobacter sp. The sequence goes on along the minus strand of NZ_JBFXHE010000470.1, from coordinate 767 downwards.
CTTTGTTTTTTCCACACCCGAGGATACATCCACGGCATGGGGACGGATACTTGACACCGCATCTGCCACATTTTCCGGGTTAAGTCCTCCGGCCAGCATTAAACGCACCTTTTTTGCCATTTCAAGGGCCTGGCCGTAATCCCAGGTTTCTGCATTTCCCCCGGGAAGTATGCCTTTGCCGTACTCGGCCAGGCAAAAATAAGCGGATTGGTATTTTTCTGTTTCACAAAGCTTAGGGGGCCTTGTTGCAAAAAAAGCTTTGGTTACCACAAGGTTCTGAGCTGATAAGCGGTCCGCAAGTTCAGGCGGTTCTGTGCCGTGCAGCTGTACGATCCCAAGGCCGCAGGCTGAAACGGTCTGCATAATCGTATCAAAGGTTTCGTTGACAAACACGCCGCAGGCTGGCACGCCTTTGGGAAGGGCCCGGACAATTTCCCGGGCTTTTTCTGTACTTACATGCCGGGGACTTTTTTCATAAAAGACCAATCCGATGATATCGGCACCGGCTTTTACGCAGTCAAGGGCATTGTCCGCAAAGGTCAGGCCGCATACCTTTACAAGCACGCCAGGCCTTGGGTCGGCTATCTGCCACATAGGCACGGAAAACTGATCCATGACAGCTTATTCCTCCTGTTCTTTGATGCCAAGAAGGGTTTTGATAAATTGAGCAGGATCCTTTGAACGGACAATGCTCTCTCCCACAAGGAAATTGAAAATACGGTTTTCCATGCCGGCTTCAATGCCGGATCGACCGGAAATACCCGAGG
>NZ_JBFXHE010000469.1:0-3217 GCF_050177295.1 Desulfobacter sp. | reverse complement strand
GGGAAAATGACGTGATCGATTTTTTTCGTGTGGAGAAAATCGAGCCCTACCGCCGGCTTCTATTAAGGGCCGAGATGAAACTGCCGGGCCAGGCCTGGCTGGAATTTACCGTCAAAGCTGAAAACCCTCACCTGAACCGCCTCATTGTAACCGCATACTTTGAACCTCACGGTATCTGGGGTGATATATACTGGTATTTTTTCCTTCCTTTTCACTACCTGATTTTTACCCGCCTGCTCCAGGCCATCGAAAGACAGGGCCGCAGCAGGGACCGCGAACATTTAATGCCGCTCACGTAAGTGTGATGGCATTGGAACTGAGAATTAGGCACTTTTCAAGGTTGCTTTCATTTAAAATTTATAAAAAAACACACTCAATCCGACAGGATTGTACATTTTAGATTTTACACAAAAAGGGTTATTCTGCTAAAATAAATTTTATAAACAGGGCCTTTTTGACCCTCTAATTTTAAAAATCTGGAGGTATTGACATGAAATCCATCCAGGCGGAATATGATGAGGCCTCAAAGGCGATCACCATCAAAAAAGACTCGAAAATTGAAGACTGGGTTTCGGTATGCCGGCGGTTTAACGATGATGTTTCCAGGATCTGTGATGTTACAGATATAGAAGATTATACCGGACTGTTTGAATGTTTTGATGACCAAAACAACAAATACTGCTATCTGGTCAAAGAAGATAAGGCACTGCGCAGGATGAAACGCCGGCACTTTTACGACAACCTGGGACTTGATTAATGCTGCTCTAAACTCGAATTATTGTTGCATTTGTTTTGACTCTCCCCGGTAAGCGCTAATGGTATTACGGCCTTGAAGACAGGTTGAAACAATAAAATGCAAATGTATATCGGGTGGATTATCGCTGGGACGCTTGTTCTGTATCTTATAAGTATTCCCGTGCCCTCTATTCTGGCTCTACCGACACTGCTCGGCTGGCTTGTGCCGGTTCTCATGTGGCCTACCCTGGGCAAGGGTCCACGCAACCAGGCATTGCTGCTCCTCATAACCGGCTGCATCCTCGTTGCCTTTGCGGCTTTCCGGGGCGTGTTTCTTGGCTGGCAGAAAATTCTTGCCACCAACCTGCCGCTGCTGGCGATGTTTGTTTCCGTCTCTTTCCTTGCCTTGACAAATACCGGCATCGAAGGCCAGACGCTGCCCCAGGGAAAGCGGTCTGTTGCCGTTACAGCATTCGGCACCCACCTGCTCGGATCGATTATCAATCTGTCAGTGCTGTTTGTTTTCGGTGATCGTCTTCGTAAAAACGGCATCTTGACCAAAACTCAGACGATCGTTCTTGCCCGCTCGTTCTGTTCGGCGGCATGGTGGTCTCCCTTCTTTGTCGCTACGGGTGTTGCCCTCACGTACGCCCCCGGCATGTCATGGCGGCAAACCTTGATCCCCGGTGCGATGATGAGTCTTCTTGCCATTGGCTATTCAATTGTTGAAGTATGTTTTTTCAGAAAAGAACTCTTTTCCGGATATCCATTCAAAACGGCAACCATGATAGTGCCGACGTTTCTTGCTGCAGTTGTTCTCAGTGTTCATTATATTCAACCCGATATCAGCATTCTTACCATTATCTGCCTGATTTCACCTTTCGGGGCCGTTATTTTCATGAAATTCCGTCCGAGGATAACTGCGCTGCATGACTTTATTAAAAATAGCCTGCTATCGGTCGGCAGCCAGTTTACCCTGTTCCTTGCTGCAGGTGTTTTTTCGGCAGGGATAAAATCAATGACCCTTGTGTATCCTGCATTGTTCAGCCTTGAGGGATCAGCCTTGACTCCGGGGCTGCTGTCGATGATATTGGCTGTGATGATCATCATCGGAATCGCCGGCGTTCATCCGGTTGTCAGCATTTCCATCGCCAGTCCCCTGCTTCTTCCGCTCAACCCGAATCCTTCTCAACTGGGTTTTCTATTTCTCAGTTGCTGGGCCATAGCAACGGCCAGCAGTCCATTGTCCGGCGTCGGACTGGCGTTGGTCAGCCGGTACCAGGTGTCACCGAAACTGATCATCCAGAGCAATTGGCTCTACGCCATCGTGATGTGGGCAACTGCCTCCACGGTATGCCACCTCTTTTTTCTTCACTGATCCGTATGTGAAGCTGAGGGTGTAGCAGTTTTATCTGTTGACAACCGATTATGCGGCATGATTATCTTCATCGCGCAGAGTGCGCAGCAACGCTTGCGGCAACCCCGCTGCGGTGATACTGCGCTGATCACCGGAAAGATTTTGAGTGGGACGTAAAAGGGGAATAGGATGTGTCAAAAGATTCGCATGGAAAATGTCGCCATTGTGCTTCATGATACCCGGATTCCGGAAAATATTGGTGCCGCGGCCCGGGCTGCGGCAAACATGGGGGTGGGGCAGTTGATTGTGTCTGCGCCCAGGCACCTTGACATGGAACGTGTTCTGAAAGTGGCAACCCACTCCGCTTCCGGACTGGTAAAGGCCATGAAGGTCTGCAGCACGCTTCCTGAGGCCCTTGGGGCGTTCAACTGGATTGTCGGAACCACCGCAAGGCTTGGTGGCACACGCCGGGTGAATTCTTCTCCCGCCGATCTTGCCGCAAAACTGATCCCCATTTCTTCAGAAAACCGGGTAGCCGTTCTTTTCGGCCCCGAGGACCGGGGTTTGACCAATGAAGATTTGCAGCTATGCCACGAGCTTGTGAATATTCCCACAGCCGGATTTTCTTCCCTGAACCTGGCCCAGGCCGTCATGGTCATGTGTTATGAACTCTTTCAGGCCCGCACCCGGGCACCGGAATGTCATATCCCCAGGCTGGCCTGTCGGCATGAGCTGGAGAACATGTATGAAGAACTAAAAGAGACCTTTGCCCGAATCGATTACATCAATCATGAAAATCCGGAACACCGGCTTGACAAGGCCCGCAATTTTTTAAGCCGCTACCAGCTCAGAGCTCGGGAAGTCAGTATAATCCGGGGGCTGTGCCGTCAGGTGGTGCGGTATGGCAGCCAATGCTACAAGAATGGCGCAGCTGCAGGTGCTGCGGGTGGCCCAAAAAACCAGGAGACCGGATAAAAAAGACGGCACCTTAATTGCCGCGCCCCTGCCTTCCTTACCGGCTTACCTTTACAAACCGTTGACCAGCAATTATATTAATCCCTAAATTTTACTAAATTTTAAAAAAACTGTCTAATACGGCACAAGGAGCTTTTAGGTGAAACAGAT
>NZ_JBFXHE010000468.1:0-3231 GCF_050177295.1 Desulfobacter sp. | reverse complement strand
GTATGGCTGATCCCATGAGCAGTTTGAGCTCCTCGTTGCTGATAGGCAGGGTGGAATTGTGATACGCCCCGGCCCGCAGCCCGAGATTGGCGAACTTCTGGGCGCCTGGTGGCATGAACAGTTAAATCTGGGTCTGGGGGCATTTGGCTGAGATCAACTCCAGAATATCCAGAGCGTCTGACTGCTGGTTCCTGGCCATGGATCCGGAAAAAAGCATCAGATCAAACCGCTCTTTTTCAAAACGGTCTACAACGGTTTCAATACTTCTTTCAAAGTCAATGGTGACTTGGTCTTCGTCAAACAATTCCTTGACCTGGTCTGCGAGCAGTTTGCCCTTGTCCACGCACAAAACACGGATGGGATCGTCGGGGTTATCCATTGGATTCCAGCGCTTTTGTCAAGGCTGCCCAGCCGGGAAAAAAACAACCAATTGTAAAAAATATGCACAAACTATAACTCGCTTCCTATATTCCGACAAATTTTTGGGGTATTTTACATTTTCACCATAATATGCCGGACAACCGTGTAATCTTCCAGTCCGTACATGGAAAGATCCTTTCCGTATCCGGACATTTTAAATCCACCATGGGGCATCTCTGATGCATACATAAAATATGTATTAATCCATGTCACACCATACTGAAGCAGGGATGATACCCTGTGGGCTTTTTCGATATCCCTGGTCCAGATCGAGGATGCCAGCCCATATTTGCAATCATTGGCCCATTCAATGGCCTGGTCAGCATCGCTGAACCGGGTGACGGAAACCACCGGCCCGAAGATCTCCTCCTGAACCACCTCGTCATCCTGACGGGCATCAACGATCAGGGTGGGCTCATAGAAATATCCGCGATCAATTTTATTGCCGCCGGCAACAACCTTCAGGTGCGGAACTTTTTTGGCACGTTCAACAAAGCCGTTGACAATCTCCCGTTGTTCGGCAGAGATCAGCGGCCCGATATCATTGACGTCAATGCTTTTAACAGCCGCCGTCAGCTTTTCAACCACGTCCTGGTAGATATTATCCTGCACATACAAGCGGCAGGCCGCAGTACAATCCTGCCCTGCATTGTAATATCCCCACAATTTCATATTTTCCACCAGATCATCAATATCACAATCATCAAATGCAATGACCGGGGCTTTGCCTCCTAACTCCAGGTGGGTGCGTTTTACATTGGATGTCGCAGAGGTCAGCACCTGTTTGCCGGTATTGACCGAACCTGTCACTGAAACCATCTGAATTTTTTCATGCCCGGCAATGTGTTTTCCGATAACACTGCCTTTACCCGTTACAATATTAAGGACCCCGGCAGGAAACAGTTCTTTGATATCTTCAACCAATGCAAGCATACTCAGCGGTGTGCATTCGGACGGCTTGAATACCACCGTATTTCCGGCCGCCAGGGCCGGGGCAATTTTCCAAGCCCCCATCATCAAAGGATAATTCCAAGGGGCGATTTGACCCACCACACCCACCGGATCCCTGCGGGTCATGCTGGTGAAGCCTTCAAGATATTCACCTGCGGCACTGCCGGACATGCAGCGGCAGGCTCCTGCAAAAAACCGGAAATGATCGGAAATGGCCGGCATTTCATCTTCCAGCATTCGCTGAAAGGGTTTACCGCAATTCAGAGATTCAAGTTTTGCCAAAAGTTGTGCTTTTTCATCAATCCGATCAGCAAATTTATATAAAACAGTTGCCCTGTCCGCAAATGATTTTCTTTTCCAAGCTGGAAACGCTGCATTTGCGGCATCCACCGCCAGATCAACCTGGGCTGTGGTCGCACATGGCACATCAACTATGAATTCATTATTTTCCGGGCTAAAAAGAGATGAATTTTGCCCTTCTCCTGCCACAATATTTCCATTTATCAGAAGATGGGTATCTATTTTTTTCATCACCTGGCCTCCTTATTTTTTTCATCCATTGTCGCGATAAGACTGTCCCTTAAAATATCCACAATCTCATCAATGCCCGATTTGTCGATAATTAGCGGCGGAGATAATATGCATAGATTTTCGTAAGGCCGGACAATGAGCCCTTTTTCCTGGCAAAATTCATCCACGCTTTGCGCAACAGCGATGTTTTCTTTTTCATCATCGGACACCACACATTCCACACACGCCATTAAGCAAACGCCTCTGACATCGCCAACAACGGGAACCGCTTTGAGTTCTTCCAGGCGTTGCATGAAATAAGGGCCCACTTCCCGGACATGTTCATTTATGTTGTCCCGCTCCATGATTTCAAGATATCTTAAGGCGGCTGCGCAGGCCACCGGATGCCCGGAATAGGTAAATCCGTTTGTGTAATATGAATTTGGCCTTGCCGATGCCCCACTGATACGATCCATCAGTTTTTCGGATATGATGGCAGCCCCCAATGGCTGATAACCCGATGATATCCCTTTGGCCACGGTAATGATATCCGGAACGATGTCGAAAACATCTTCGGAGGCAAAATGGTGCCCCAGTCGCCCGAACGCTGTGACCACCTCGTCTGAGATATACAGCACGTCATATTTTCTGCAGATATCCAACGTTCTTTTATGATACCCCGGCGGCGGAACAATCACACCGCCTGATCCCATGACAGGTTCGGCAATAAAACATGCGGCCCTGTCCGGCCCAAGTTCTAAAATCTTTTCTTCAAGTTCGCGGACCCGAAGATCACAGAAATCTTCAACACTCATGCCTGCATCTCTTTTATACGGATTGGGATCAGGGATGGAATGGACAATATCTGTGATGTAATTAAAGTAGCTTCGGTCGCATTTTTTGCCGTTCAGCGAGGCACTTAAATAGGTACTGCCGTGATAGGCATTTTCACGATAAATAATATGTTTTTTTCCGGGCTGCCCCAGACAATTAAAATAATAATGAACAAACCGGATCGCGGATTCAACAGCCGTGGAACCGCTGCTTGTAAACTGGAAATGGTTGAGATCACCCGGTGTCAGCTGACTCAGTTTGTGTGCAAGCTCGATGGACGGCGGGCTTGCCATGGCCCCGAAGGGGGTATAATAAACCAGGCGAACACACTGGTCAGCAATCGCATCTGCCATCTCTTTATTTCCATACCCCAGATTCACACACCACATGCCTGAGATCGAATCAATATATTTGTTGCCTTCATTGTCAAACACATGAATCCCTTTACCGGATTCAATAATCATCGACTGGGCATCACTGCCTAAATCTGACCACGGGTGGATAATGTGTTTTCTA
>NZ_JBFXHE010000467.1:0-3261 GCF_050177295.1 Desulfobacter sp. | reverse complement strand
ACAGAATGATAGTGAACTGATGGCCACACCCACAGGCGTGGTCAGGGATCCCAACTTTTTTAAGATGGTTAAGGATATTGAAGTAAAAAACCATACCCTGGCAGAATCCATTGACCGTGAAAATAAAGTTGTGAAAGCGGTTGATCTTTCAACAGGCAAGCCCCTTGAGTATGAGTACGATACCCTTGTCCTCTCCGTGGGAAGCCAGTTCAAAAAACCGCCGTTTCCCGGCATTGATCTGACTGGTGTGCATTTTCTTCAGACCGTGGAGGATGCAAGAGGGATCAGAAATGAAAGCGGCCCCCTGGAAGGAAAGAATGCCGTGATTGTTGGTGCCGGGCTCATCGGTCTTGAGGTCACGGAATCTTTGAGGGCCAGGGGAATGAACATTACCATGATCGAGATGCTAGATCAGGCCATGGGTAATCTTTTTGACCATGAAATGGTGTTTCATCTGCACAATGAACTTAAACGTAACGGCGTTGTGCTGAAAACCCTGGAAACGGTCCGGGAAATCAAAGGCAATGATCTTTCGGCCGTAACATCCGTAGTCACGGACAAAGGGGAATATCCCGCAGATCTGGTGCTGGTCGCCGTGGGTGTGAATCCCAATACCCAGCTTGCAAAACAAGCCGGCCTTGAGATCGGTGAGACCGGTGCCATCCGGGTGGATGCCTCCATGCGGACCTCAGATCCGAATATCTATGCAGGTGGGGACTGTGTTGAAAACGTTTCCATCGTCACAGGAAAACCCATTTTTGCACCCATGGGCTCCACGGCCAACAAACACGGCAGAATCATTGGTGATAATATCTGTGGCCTCACTTCCGAATTCAAAGGCATTTGCGGTACGGTTATCTGCCGGGTTTTCAATATCAATGTCACCAGAACAGGCCTTACTGAAAAACAGGCCAGGGAAATGGGATACGACTGCATCACCGTTTTAAGCCCCTTTCCTGACAAACCCCACTTCCTTGATGAGGCCAAACTGATCATCATTAAACTGGTGGTGGATAAGGCCACCCATGCGCTTTTAGGCGCCCAGATCGTGGGACCCGGCGATGTAGCCAAACGCATGGAAATCGCCGTGTCAAATATTTCGTCCGGATCAAAGGTGACGGACATTGCCCAGTATGACCTGGCCTATGCCCCGCCCTTTTCCCCTGCCATGGACAATATCATCACGGCTGCCAATATTGCTGAAAACAAACTTTACAACCGGGGAAATTCCCTGTCTCCTGTGGAAGTCAAAGCCAAAATAGATAACGGCGATGATTTTATATTCCTTGATGCGCGTTCCCCCCAGGAGTATGAGCAGATGCGCATTGAAGATCCCAGAGTCAAACTGATCCCCTTAGGTAAACTGAGAAGCAGCCTTTCCGAACTGCCAAAGGACAAGGAGATCATCGCGTTTTGTAAGATCTCCTTGCGCGGCTATGAAGCCGAGCGCATTCTGGCCGGTGCCGGATATAAAAACGTAAAATTCATGGACGGCGGTGTGGTGTGCTGGCCCTATAAAAAGTTTGTTCTTTCCTGAAATGATTAAAAGCAACCGCTGCCGCACCCTGAAGGTGTCTGGCAGCGGTTTTCATCCCCCCCCCATAGCTTCCTGCCGGTAATATTTTTTGACCATTAATAAATCTTCCTGTATAATTTTTTACACTCTTGAATTCCTTTATTAATCCGTTTTTTTTGCCGACGGTAACAGAATCGACGAAAATTCTTTTTACACAAAAGGCAATCAGAACTGACGGATAAGCAAAAAATTAACACATTAGTATTGAACCAGGACACTTAAAAAAAGTAGCAGACCCCTAAAACCCTGACGGACACGAACCGCTAAATCAACGGCAAAGGAGAAGGTATGAAAGAGCAGCAATCTCAGATTTTTTTGCAGCGAGCCCGATTTTTTACCATGATGAGAAGACTGGCATTTTTACTGGTCAGCCTTGCCCTGATCTATTCTTTGGCTGCTGTGGTCTATTCCACCCAGGTGATCTACAAGGTCAAATTCAACTATGCTGTTATCCTCGAACAATTTGGAGGAAAAAGGCAGGCTGTCACCGATTTGGGCTGGCACTTCAGGCTTCCTTTCTTTACCCGGCTGGAAAAAGAGGTTCCCTTAATGAACCAGAACATGTACATCGGCGGTGCCGCTGAACCCATTAAAATTATTTCCCGGGAAAACGTGGCTCTGTGGACCTCTGCCTTGATGACGTTCAGGATAAAAGATTTGAAAGTCTGGGGTATTGAAAACCTGTCTCCTGAAATCCTGCTTCAGGGGGATTACGACGGAATTGCCAAGGATATCCTGCAGGGTAAAGAGGTCAACAGATTGATTTCGGAAAGGGAAATCATAAAAGAAGAGATCTTTCATGCATTGAAAAACCGGCCCATTAATAAAAACGGCCTCACCCTTGAAGGAAAGTACGGCATTGAGGTGGTCAGTTTTGTTCTCAACGAAACAAGGTTCGGCGACACGCTGGTGAAGGCCACGGAAGAGAAAAAGCGGCGCCAGCTTATCGCAGAAGCAGAGAACTATGCTGCTGACCAGGAGGCACAGAGGATTACAAAACTTTACAAAGCCTACCTTGACGGCATTAAATCACTTCATCTTGCATTGGGCGGCCGGGACGGTCAACGGGTCAATCCAGACCTGTTTGAATTTCTTACCCAGCAAAAATGGGCCACTGCCTATGAAAAGAACGAATCAAACCAGAAAACCTTTGTACTCCATGACGGCGGAAAGGCCCCTGCAGTCACCCTGCCCTTCCAGGCGGACAGCACAACCGAAAGATAAGCCAAAATTTCATAAAAACCTAACCCATGCGTAAGGATGGAAAAATGGCCAAGCGACATACAAAAGAAAAAAAATATATTGCCCTGCCCGAAGAGGCCATTAATAAAATTGAATCCATGGTGGAAACCTGGACCTACGACACCAAGGCCTTTGTCAGGTCCAGGCTCAACCAGTACAGACCGCCCAATGCTTTGATATCTTTGCTGAAAAATTTTTTCTTTTTTGCCTTTTTCATGAAAAGAAAACAAAAGCGGATGAATGTCCTCAATAACCCCCAGATTCTGACAGACTGGAAAAAACGATTTTTATATTCAGGGGAAACCAATCCTGCGGCTTCCTGGAACAGGATCATTGAAAAAGAACTTTCAAAGTCTGAATACCATTACCTTATCGCGGTTCTGGACAGAGAACTGACCGACCTTCATGTCCCTGTGGAATTAGAAACAATCTTTGAAAAGATT
>NZ_JBFXHE010000466.1:0-3272 GCF_050177295.1 Desulfobacter sp. | reverse complement strand
TCGCCCCTTTCATACCCCTTGAGCGCCTTTTTCTGAACTTCGGCATCAATGGGAACCGGAGTTTTGCCGTACAGGCCGTAACACAGATCCTTGACCTGGGCCGTAATCATTTTGTAGCGCTCTTCCTTGGTGTCAAAAAGCACATTATTAACCGTCTGGGTGCCCACAATCCTGCTAGTGGGCGTCACAAGCGGAATCTGGCCCAGTTCTCTTCTGACCCTGGGCAGTTCTTTGTACACCTCATCAATTTTGTCCAGGGCATCCATTTCCCGGAGCTGTTTCACCAGATTGGCGAGCATGAAGTCAGGGGCTTGGTGCAAAAGCACATTGATATCGATCTGGGAAACCCTGGTGTCGTCCAGCAGGTGCTTATATTTGGGTATCACCTCTTTTTCCAGGGTCTCATTGATCCGGGTAAGGGCCTTGATATCAAATCCCGTATCCCGGCTGGTGCCCATGAGGCTCATCACAAGGGGTTCCAGTGCGGCATGGGATGTTCTGTATGCATAGGGCGTCATACAGGTATCAATGATGTCAATCCCTGCCTCTACAGCCTTGAGCTGGGTCATGGGGGACATGCCCGTAGTAAAATGGGAATGCAGGTGGATCAGGGGGGTGACTTCGGCCTTCAGCGCTTTTACCAGTTCAAAGGCGTCATAGGGGGACATCAGCCCTGCCACATCCTTGATGCAGATGGAGTCAGCGCCCATATCCTCAAGGTCTTTGGCCTTTTTCACATAATAGTCCAGATTATACACCCCTTTGCCCAGGCGGGGCTCTGTCAGGGTATAGCAGATGCAGCCCTGGAAATGAGCACCGCACGCTTTGATAACAGGCACCACGGTCTCAAAATTTCTGTAATCATTGAGGGCATCAAAGGTCCTGAAGATGTCCAGCCCGTTTTCCACGGCCTTTTTAACAAAAAGTTCGGCCAGATCATCGGCATAGTTACGGTGCCCCACAAGATTCTGACCACGCAGCAGCATGGAAAGCGGGGTTTTTTTGAAATACCGTTTCAGGGTGCGAATCCGCTGCCAGGGATCTTCGTTGAGATACCGGTGCATGGTGTCAAAGGTGGCCCCGCCCCAGACCTCCACAGCCCAGAACCCGATGTCATCCATCTGCTCGGCCACAAGGATCATATCCTCGGTGCGGCCCCGGGTGGCAAACAATGACTGATGGCCGTCCCGCAGGGAAAGATCCTCAATTTTCAGAGGTTTTTTTGCCTTAGGCCGCGCTTGGGAATAATCCATCTCAACCATTTTAACTTCATTGTGATCGGTCATAATATCCTACATATATTATAAAATTGTCTTGTGTTTTATCATTTCAGCATTCTTTGCCGTATCATTGCATTGCCGTTCATAATCGCCTGCCGGCCGGAAAGGCCCCAAAGGTTCATCTGTCCAACAGGGGCAGGAGCCAAAGGTTTGGCCCGGATTTGCATGGCAGCAACGGCTGCCTCCTCTTCCATTCTGATATACATGTAAACAGCAGCCATGACCGCAGCCAGTTTTTTGTTTTTCATGAAAAAGGTCTCCTTGGCTTTTTAAACGGTTTCAAAGATTAAGCATAGGTGCCGCCAGGCCAGCCCATGGCTGTTACACCGGAATATTTCCGTGTTTCTTGGCCGGGCGGTATTCCCGTTTGGTTGCCACGGCCTCAAGGGCATCTATGAGCCTTGGCCGGGTTTCACTCGGCACGATCACGGCATCCACATACCCCCGTGCTGCGGCACAATAGGGATTGGAGAATTGTGCATTGTACGCATCTATTTTCTGCTTGCGCATGGCTGCCGGGTCTTCGGCATTCTTAATCTCCCTTGCATGGATGACATTTGCCGCGCCTTCGGCCCCCATGACGGCAACTTCAGCCATGGGCCAGGCAAAGGCCATGTCCGCACCAAGATGTTTGGAGCACATGGCGATATATGATCCGCCATAGTCCTTTCTTGTGATCAGCAAAAGCTTGGGCACCGTGGCTTCGGCGTAGCACCACAGAAGTTTTGCCCCGTGCCGGATGACCCCGCCCCACTCCTGGTTGGAACCGGGAAGATACCCGGGCACATCGGCAATGGTCAGCATGGGAATGTTAAAGGCGTCACAAAACCGGATAAACCGGGTAGCCTTGTCAGAGGCATCAATATCCAGGCAGCCGGCCATAATCATGGGCTGATTGGCAATGATGCCTATGGGACGGCCGTTGAGCCGGGCAAAACAGATCACAATGTTTCTGGCAAAATACTGGTGGGGTTCGAAAAAATAGCCGTCGTCCACAATGGCGGCAATGACCTGTTTGACATCATAGGCCTGGTTGGATTTATCCGGAATAATGGTGTCAAGGGCCGGGGCCATGCGATGCGGGGAATCATCCGTGGGTTTGACCGGGGGATCTTCCATGTTATTGGACGGCAGAAAGGATAAAAGCTGCTTGATCTGTTCAATGCAGTCTTCATCCGATTCACAGGCGAACTGGGCTACCCCTGACTTTTCGTTATGGGTCATGGCCCCGCCAAGCTCCTCAAAGGAAATCACCTCGCCGGTAACCGCCTTGATGACATTGGGGCCGGTGATGAACATGTACGAGGACTCCTTAACCATGAAAATAAAATCAGTCATGGCCGGAGAATAAACGGCCCCGCCTGCCGTGGGACCCATGATGGCCGAAATCTGCGGGATCACACCCGAAGCGGCGGAATTACGAAAAAAGATTTCGCCGTAACCGGACAAGGCGTCAATGCCCTCCTGAATCCGGGCACCGCCGGAATCGTTCATGCCGATGACAGGAGCGCCGGCTTTTATGCCCAGATCCATGACCTTACAGATCTTTTTGGCCTGCATTTCTCCCAGGGATCCTGCCGAGGCCGTAAAATCCTGGGCATAGGCAAAGACCAGGCGGCCATCCACCTTTCCGTGCCCGGTTATTACACCGTCCGCGGGAATTTCCTTGGTTTCCATGCCAAAATTGGTACACCGGTGGGTCACGAACATGTCCAGTTCCCTGAAGGTACCTGCGTCAAACAACAGACCAAGACGCTGCCTGGCGTTAAGAACGCCCTTTTCACGGCGTTTAGCCAGGACTTTTTCACCGCCCATGGCCTTGATCTTTTTCTCTTTTAGCCTTAATTCATGAATTTTGTCGGAAGTGACTCCCATAATTTGCATTTCTTTTTAAAATATTATGGTTGAATAACTGCTTTGTCTATTTAACTCAAACTGATGAACCCTGAGACACCGGGTTTAACACATCACTGTGCCAGGGAAAACCGCCAT
>NZ_JBFXHE010000465.1:0-3275 GCF_050177295.1 Desulfobacter sp. | reverse complement strand
TTACAGCGGAGTGCAAGAAAGCCGTGCCCGCTGAAGAGCCCATTAAAGTGTTGACTTTGTCTATTTATGTGGGGTTCAACCATTGCCAGTAAAGGCGTTGACTACTTTTGTTATTGATGGCTTGGCATGTAAAATTCGGCAGATCAAACCGAGACGTTTGAGGAGAGACCTACTGTCAGAGTGAAGTCTGTTTTTGGGGTGGATCAAAACCCCAGATTTATATCCCCCTCCCCATTGCCGGGATCTCCGCCGACGTTTTCCAGAAAAATAGGCCGGACCTGAGCACCAAAAGGATTCGTGGCTCATAATCCCGAGAATATGAACCACAAAATAATTCCTTGACACCATTCCACAGACCCGGCTAATGTAAATTATTCCCTGCAAATTCAGGGATGCCGGGTTGACAGCCGGGAACCACGGACGCAAAGAGGCGTCTACATTTCATGTGAACGCTTTTTTTGTTCCATGCGTCTATATACTGGGCAGCATGGGGGAGCCTTCGGGCTGCCGGTTCCGTGGACCGGTCTGTCAACCCCTATGCTGCCCTTTTTGTTTTTGACAGGACAAAAGGGCTTAATCACAAAACCACGGAGGCCCAAATGAAGTCGAATCAAAACCCCACCACGCCTATCAATCAAGGCACAACCCACAAACCCAACATTGATGGTGTCTGCTTACCCCTGTGCAAAATCCGCGGAGTCGCAGAACTGTTTTCAACCATGCTTCCCGGTGAAATGCGGGAACTTGGTTGCGATGCCAGCACCGGGATTTATGAAATCCTGAACAATGCTGCTGATGAGATCCAGACGATGGTCAACAACATCATTGCAGACTTAACCGCCGAAAACGAATCCAAGGTAAAAGCCCGGGAACGTCAGGCCCGGAAACTTTATGATATCCGGTGCGGGGAGGTGGGCAGATGAATAATTTTGATAAACACTATTTCGCCGAAAATGGGCCTGTTTATTGCTATGAGGACTTAAAAAAGGCCCGTCAAAAGCTAAAAGAGCGAGAGGACAAACTCAAAAAAGAACGCGAGGAAGAAGAAACCGTCAAAATTAACAATAAAAATGATTTGTTATTTTCACTGGCAAGGCAATCATGTATGCAGACAGACCATTACCTTTTTATGAGTTCGATGCGTGATATTGCGGACATTGAAAAGGATCTTGTTATGGGTAAATGCAATGCTTTGATGGAAAGAATCTTAGAACTGGAATCTCAAATATCCACTCAGGTCCAACCGAAAAAAAGAATAACTCCCGTTTACCTAACCAACAACGTGATCCAATTCCCGGGAGAAAGGAGGGTGGTCCAATGATTATCAGAACGGAAAAAAGAGCCAACTACACAAGATTGCCCAATGAGTTCCTGCTGGACGAAACCATTTCCGACAAGGCCAGGGGAACCCTTGCCCGCCTGTTGTCAAGACCGGACAAGTGGAACCTTAACGTCAATTACCTGGTGAAGACCGGCAAGGATGGCCACACGGCCATAAGGTCCGCGATCCGTGAACTTGAAGAGGCCGGATATATCCAGAGAGAAGTTTCCAGGCATGAGAATGGGCGGATAATTGGAGTTGAGTATATCATCCATGAAAGCCGGGTTAAACCCTACGGGGATCGACCGGCACCAGAGCAACCCTGTGTGGTGGCAGGTGAGGAGAACGATGTCATCATTCTGGACCCCGAACCTGAATCAATCATCCAAGAGCCCCCATCCCTGGTGGAGCCTGAGCCGGAAATCAACGCTAAGAAAGCCCATATTGAGGTTGCCGACATTACGGAAAACCACATGCGGGAAACCGTAATCAAGGAAACCGCTCCTATAATAAATACTGATATTAAACAAATACTGAGGGTAACAACGACTACTACGCCGGAACCGGTACCGGTACCGGCCATCTGTGATCAGGCCATGCCGTTGCCGTCGTCGTGTTCCTCCAATGCCATTTTAAATCTTATCCCTGAGAAACACAAAAGCCCCATAGTGGTCACCTTTGTGAACAAGGCTATTGTTGACTATCCGGAACGAGAGGTTGAGGAGGCCGTTGCTTATGCCGCCAGGAATGTCAGGGGCGGGAGTATGCAATTCAGGGCGTACCTGGATAAGACCCTGCAGAACAAATGGGCTGAGGGGTATCTTGAGACCCGGCAGGATCAGCAGGGATTGTTAACATGGTTACCCAGGGGTAGATTCCCAAACGGCACTATTACGGGCTCCAAACGTATGGATAGCAATTACATGGCTGCCGCACAATTTTTAACCGAAATGGGTGTGGAGGTGTAGCCATGGATAAACAAGATTTGAAACGATTCACGGAAATCATGATGGCTGTTGCGGAAAACTACCCGGGGACGACATTCACCAGCAACGGCTTGAAACTACGATTTGAAGCCCTGAAAGAATTCTCCATTGACCAGGTGTCCGAAGCCGCAGTTAAGCTTATCAGGACTCATAAATATAATTCCATGCCCACCACTGCCGATATTATCGACACTATGGGCGGCGGAGTCAGCGTGAAAGACCGGGCAGAGATCGAGGCAGGAAAGGTCCTTGATCACCTGCGCAGGTACGGCAAGGGGATTATCCCTGAGTTTGAAGACCCCGTAACCAGGCATTTGATGTCAACCAGGTGGAGGTACGGCTCCTGGGCGGCATATGTCATCGAATCAGATTTAAAGTGGTGGCACAAGGATTTTGTCCGGGCTTATCAAGCGCATTCTTCCGATGTTGATATCGTAGCTTGTCTGCCAGGACTTAAACAGCTTGCCGGGCAGATCGGCCATTGGGGAAAGGAGGCCACCTATGCAATTTAAGAAAAAAATAGCCGATGAATTCCGGCAAAATGAACGACCAGATCTCAAGGGCGGCGTGATTGTGATTTTTGGCAACGATGTGGCCGGTTGGATGGAGGTAGGCGATGCAAATTAAATCTGATTTCACCAGAAAACAATTGTTAGAAGATGGAGACCCCTTATTTGAGACCTGCCGCCCGCTTGAAAAGCTAAAAGCTGTTGCAAGCTTGCTATTCGGCTATGCTAAAAGCTCTTTGGGAATGAATGAAAGCACCATAGAAGGTATTTCAAATATAATCGAGGATGCAGTGGAAGAAGTTGAATACCTGATTGATATTTCCAATGAGCAACAGCAGCGTGACCGGGAAAGATTGAAGGCGGCCAATATCTTGCAGTCGATGAACTCATAGCTAATCCCATTCACAAGCCCCTGGTGGTATGCACTGCCAAGGGCTTGTTAATGGAAAAACGGGAGTG
>NZ_JBFXHE010000464.1:0-3277 GCF_050177295.1 Desulfobacter sp. | reverse complement strand
AAAAAGGGGAAAAATCGACCTTCAAGGCATCCATGACCAACAAGGACAAGGGAGAAATTAATCTTGACGGCAGCTTTGACATTTCAGGGCCTGCGGCGACCGTGAATATAGACTTCAACCGGATTGATGTGAATACGGCAGAACCCTATTTTACTGATTTCTTGAAAATTTCAATATCCGAAGGATATCTTAATACCAGGGGTACAGTGGTCGTGACCCCGGCCAAGAAGAAAAGTGATCTACCCGAAATAACATACAAGGGCCAGGCTTCCCTTAACAATTTTATGTCTAAAAACAAGGTGGATGACACGGAATTTTTTTCATGCAAATCGCTCTATGCCACGGGTATGGATATTTGCGTAAATCCCATGAGTGTGGTGATTGAGAAAATTGCGCTGACCGATTTCTACCAACGGGTCATATTAAATAAAAACGCCCAACTCAATTATAAAGAGATTATGGTGGAACAACCCGAGGACAACACCGTACCCAAAGGTAAAACCAAGACCGAAGCAGGACCGGTCAAGGAAGGCGGTTCAATACCCGATATCCGCATTAACGCCATTACCCTGCAGGGGGGGCATATCAATTTCAGTGACTATTTCACCCAACCCAATTTTACCGCCAATATGACCGAGATCGCAGGCAGCCTTACAGGCCTGTCATCCATGGGCAAGGCGCATGCCCAACTTGTACTCAAAGGTGTACATGGCGGATATGCACCATTGGACATCACAGGTCAGGTTGATCCTTTAAAGGACAAGCGTTTTGTTGATTTGACCATATCCTTCAAAAACATTGAGCTGCCTAAATTCAATGTCTATTCCAAAAAATATCTGGGATATGAAATAGAGAAGGGAAAACTTATCCTGGAACTGCATTACAATATTAACGGGGATAAGCTTAATTCAAACAATCACGTCCTGTTTGATCAGTTGACCCTGGGCAAAAAAGTGGACAGTAAGGACGCATCCTCCCTTCCTCTGGAATTTGCCGTTTCACTGCTCAAAAATTCCAAGGGCGAAATTGATTTGAATCTGCCCATTACCGGGGATCTCAGCGATCCTAAATTTCATTTCGGAAAGGTTGTGGGAACGGTCCTGAAAAATTTCATTATGGGAATTGTGACGGCTCCTTTTAAATTTTTAGGCACCCTTGTGGGTGTCGGCAGTGGCCAGGATCTGGGATATGTGGAGTTTGATCCGGGCAAAAGCCAACTGGATCAGGCCCAGAAAGACAAGCTGAACAAGCTTGTAACTGTGCTGGATAAAAGAACCAATTTGAAACTGGAAATTTTGAGCCGGTACAATAAACTTAAGGACGCTGAGCAATTAAGATATGAGGCTTATGAAGCCATGGTTTTATCCATGGATAAAAAATTGCCCGAAGACGGTACGGTGAGACTGGCTGATTTGGATGAAGAAAAACGTACCCGTCTCATTGAAAAGTCCTATGACAAGGCACAGTTCCCCAAACCCAGGGATGCGTCCGGAAAGGAAAAAGAGTTGGCTCTGGATGAAAAAGAGACGCTTCTGGTCACCAGCATGTCCCTGGATGGAGATGCCCTAAATGACCTTGGGCGGCGGCGTGGCCGTGAAATTGCCAAATACCTGACAGAAACCGGCAAGATTGATGTAAGACGCTTATTTGTTACGCAGCCTGATCCTGTTGCTGAAGATGAAGAAAATAGTGCCAGGATTAAGACGACGTTTAATTTGAAATGAGGTTTTCTAATAACGGATTTCAAAATGTGTTAATTCAGGATCCACTGATACCGTTCGGGTGTTTACATCCTTTACCTCTGAAAAGGTGGAACCCTTTCGGCACCAGGCCAGCATATCCTGTATATTCTCCTGCTTACCCTGGAACAGGGCCTGGACCGATCTGTCGGGCATATTTCTCACATGGCCTGACAGACCGCGCTCCCGGGCCGCCAGCTGGGTTTCATGCCTGAAGCATACGCCCTGGACCCTTCCTGTAATGGTGACTTGCACAGCACAAAGCGGGTTCACTTTCTGATCTCCTATGTAGTTGTGTGAAACTTTATGGTTTTTCAAGGTTGCCTTTTTCAGGGCATCCGGGCCGAATTTGGCAAGCACGGAATCCATGGCCCTGTCCACGGCCTCCCATTGCCGTTGATCTTCCTGGTTCTGATCGGGAAACAAAGATCGCTGAATCGGCTTTTCGGTCTCCTGGAATTCAGAAACCCCCACCCCGACCAGACGGATTTTTTTGGTAATATTCAGATTATAATACAAGAAGAGTGCCTGGTCAAAAATAGTATTGGATGATGAAATCCATGTTTCAAGGGTTCTGCTCCGGGTGATTTGGGAAAAATCGGAGAATTTCAGTTTAATGCCGACCTTTCTGCATCTTTGGTTACCGGCCCGCAGTTCATTGCCAACCCTGTGGGCCTGGGCAAGAAGCACCGATTGTACGTCCCGGGGATCTGAAATATCGGAAGATAACGTGACTTCAGCGGAGATGGATTTACGGGGCCTTTCCGGTTCTATGGGGGTGGCATCAATCCCCCGGGCCAGCTGGAACAGCCTTTGTCCGAAACTGCCGAATTTATTTGTTAATAGGTTGAGATCGAATCTCTTCACATCGCCCAGGGTTTCAATTTGAAGGCCTTGCATCTGGGCCATGGCCTTGGCGCCGACGCCAGGCACCTTGCTGATGGGAAGGGTGGCAATCACCTGGGCCATCTCCTTGCCGGAGATAATGGTCAACCCGTCCGGCTTGTCCATATCCGATGCTATTTTTGCCAGAAACCGGACCGGGGCCGCGCCAACTGAACAGGTCAGGGCAAGCTGATTGAAAATCTCAAATTTGATTTTTTTTGCGGCCTGTTCAGGCGTACCGATCAGTTTTTCACAACCCGTAATGTCCAGGAAGGCTTCATCAATGGAAACAGACTCCACCAAAGGGGAGAATTGTCGTAAAATAGCCATAATCTTTCTTGAATCCCGGGCATATTTTTCACGGCTGCCCGGCTGGATAATAAGATGCGGGCATCTCTGCCTGGCCTGAAATACGGGCATGGCTGAATGGATGCCGAATTCTCTTGCTTCATAGCTGGCTGCAGATACCACACTGCGGTTGGAATGGCCTGCCACGACAACGGGTTTACCCAGAAGCTCCGGATTATCCCGCTGTTCCACGGAAGCAAAAAATGCATCCATGTCCACATGGAGGATCATGGGATGAAAACTCCTCTTGGATCGGATTAAAAATTGCTGTATTGTTCTATTTTTTAAAAATTACTGTCAAGGAT
>NZ_JBFXHE010000463.1:0-3315 GCF_050177295.1 Desulfobacter sp. | reverse complement strand
AATTTCGGATGATAAAAAAACTGGTCAAAGCGACCGGGGCAGGGGTTTGTGCACTGGTGTTTCCGGACAAATGCCTGGGATGCGGCAAATATATTAAAAAAAACGCTGATAACCCGTTAAGCAAGTGTTTCTGCCACAGGTGCCTGGGAGAGGTTTTACCGGTATTTGATCACCCTTTTTGCCCTGCCTGCGGCCATTGCTTTGAATCCGGACCTGATCACCTGTGTGAAGCCTGTTTGAAAACACCCATGGTGATGGAGAGCGTCCGGGCTGCATTTATCTATAAGGAGTTAATACAAAAGGCCCTGGGGTTGTTCAAATACCAGTCAAAGCTCAGTCTGGCCCGTCCCTTTGAACGTCACCTGTTCCAGGCGTTTGCCACCCATTTTGACATGAACCGTTTTCATCTGATCCTGCCCATTCCCCTCCATGTCTCAAAGGCTAAAAAGCGCGGATTCAATCAGTCCTATTTGCTTGTCCGGAATTTTCCCAAATTGTACAGGAACCTTTTTGACCGGCCGGCACCATGGCGCATTGACATCGGCGGCCTTATCCGGGTTCGGGCAACGGTCAGCCAGACCGGCCTTGACCACACGGCCCGGAAAAAGAATCTGACCCGGGCCTTTGCCTGTCCTGAGCCTGGCCTTATCAAAGGTAAAAACATCCTTTTGGTGGATGATGTGTTCACCACTGGATCTACCTGCAATGCCGCGGCCCAGACCCTTGTGGATGCAGGGGCTGCCAGTGTATCCGTCCTGGCACTGGCCAGGGCTTAATTGGGGTTTGAGCTGTTTTCAATTGAAGGAAGGTAAAAAAACAATAGGACTGTAATAATTTGAATTTATTTCTATAATGCTTTCAAAGGCTCTATATGATTCGACTCGAAGACCTTAAACCCAATGCCTCATTGCGAGGGCTTTTACCCGATAGCCTGGTAACTGTAGTCAATATTCAATGGTATGGTTCCGAAGCCTTGGAACTGACTTATAAAACACCAAATGGCAGGGTGGCAAATGAACTGGTCTATCGCAGCGATGAACAACGACTTGATCTGGTCGAACAAGGGCGTCCATGGGGTTTCGATGGAGACGGGGCCATGTTCCGGCTTGTTTCAGAGGCGCACCGTATTAATCTTGCCCATCTTTTTGATCCGGTTCTGGCGGTTCATACCTCTCTGGTCGATCCCTTACCCCACCAGATCACTGCTGTTTATGGAGAAATGCTTCCCAGGCAGCCGCTGCGCTTTCTTCTGGCCGATGATCCGGGTGCCGGGAAAACCATCATGGCGGGGCTTCTGATTAAAGAACTGATCGCGCGGGGAGATCTTCAACGCTGCCTGATCGTCTGTCCGGGCAGTCTTGCTGAACAATGGCAGGATGAACTTTACCGTCGATTCTCCCTGCCGTTTGAAATATTGACCAATGATAAGCTTGAAGCCGCCCGCACCGGCAACTGGTTTCTTGAAACGAACCTGGTCATTGCCCGCCTGGATAAGCTTTCGCGCAATGAAGATGTTCAGCAGAAACTAAAGGCCCAGGATTGTCAATGGGATTTGGTCGTCTGTGACGAAGCTCATAAAATGTCAGCAACGGTATTTGGAACAGAGGCAAAATACACCAAGCGCTATCGGCTTGGACAGCTTTTATCAAGCCTTACCCGGCATTTTTTATTAATGACTGCGACTCCGCACAATGGGAAAGAGATTGATTTTCAGTTATTCATGGCATTGATAGATGGGGATCGCTTTGAAGGACGTTTCCGGGATGGTGTTCATTCTGCCGATGTGTCTGATCTCATGCGGCGCATGGTCAAGGAAAATCTTCTCAAATTTGATGGCACACCACTGTTTCCTGAACGTATTGCCTATACGGTTCCCTACCGGCTTTCCGATGAAGACGCCTCTCTCTATAAGGCAGTTACTGAATATGTCCGCGAAGAGTTCAACCGGGTGGAAGCCTTTGAAAACGGCGGCCGGAGAGGAACGGTCGGATTTGCTCTAACCATTCTCCAACGCCGTCTTGCATCTTCTCCCGAGGCCATTCATCAATCGCTTCGGCGCAGAAGGGAAAGGCTTGAAAGCCGTTTGAGGGAATTGGAAGTGCTCCAGCGTGCCGGCAGAACCGGGACCATCCTTTCTGACCTGTTGCCGATTCTGGATGCAGAAGAGGTGGAGGATCTTGAGGATGCACCGGATGATGAGGTCGAAGTTGCAGAAGCAGAAATCCTTGACCAGGCCACAGCCGCACGATCGCTTCAGGAGCTGACGGCCGAGATCCGGACCCTCCGCTATATTGAATCCCTTGCCCTCAACGTCAGAAATAGTGGTGCTGATACCAAATGGCTGCAACTGGCAAGCCTTTTACATGAAATTTTTACGGTCCGGATTACAGAAGATGCAGTGCTTGAAGAGGTCAAACCTTATGGTGCCGGGCCCATTCCACCTCACAAGGCTTGTGTTCATCAGAAACTGGTTATTTTTACCGAACACCGGGACACGCTTAACTATCTGGAAAATAGAATCACGGCTTTGCTGGGAAGAGAATCAGCCGTTGTTGTCATTCATGGTACGATTGGCCGCGAGGAACGCCTGAAAATACAGGAAGCCTTCCGGCATGATCCCAAAGTCCAGGTTCTGCTTGCCACTGATGCTGCAGGCGAGGGCATCAACTTACAACGCGCCCACTTGATGATCAATTATGACCTGCCCTGGAACCCCAACCGGATTGAACAGCGATTCGGCCGGATCCACCGTATCGGCCAGACTGAAGTCTGCCATTTATGGAACCTTGTGGCTGAAGAAACCAGAGAGGGCGATGTCTATCGTAAGCTTCTGGACAAACTGGAGCAGGCCCGCCAATCCCTTGGCGGCCAGGTATTTGATGTCCTGGGCAAACTGCAGTTCGAAGGGAAACCCTTGCGAGATCTGCTGATCCAGGCCATCCGATATGGAGAACAGCCTGAGGTGATGACCTATTTAACCACTGTTCTGGACCATGCCCTGGACCGGGAACAATTGCGCGACCTGCTTGATGAACGGGCCCTGGCCCATGATGCCATGGATGCCGGTAGAATTCGAAGGGTGCGCGAAGACATGGAGAGAGCCGATGCCAGGCGCCTGCAACCCCATTATATTGAATCCTTTTTTAGGGAGGCATTCCAGAAACTTGGCGGAACTGACCGGCAACGGGGAGCGGCTCACAAAGGAAATCACCTATTGGGATCACCGGTCAGAACAGCTTAAACTGCAGGAGCAGGCCGGGAAAGTCAATGCCCGCCTGAATTCAAACGAAGCCCGTAAACGGGCAGATACCCTGC
>NZ_JBFXHE010000462.1:0-3333 GCF_050177295.1 Desulfobacter sp. | reverse complement strand
CCTCGCTATCGGATAGCGAAGGAGGAAAACCCCGACTGCGTAATTTCATACCCCGGGAAATTTCTTTCAAAGAATCATCTGTCCGACAATATATTTCAATTATAAAATCTTCTATTGACAACATAACCCTATCCTCCCTGTCTGATATTATCAATGCCTATCGGGAATATAATCATGTTGTCAAAAAAAGTTGCACATCACGTAAAATTCATTAACATCGATAAATTAAAATAATGAAAGTATTTTTTTGTGTCAAAAGAGTCCTTTTTTTGGGGGGGGGGCTTTATCTTGCACTTCCCCCCTTTTTAGGGCCTGCGGCCCCCCGCCCGTCGAACCGTGTTACCCGCACCATTCCCGTCTTTTTTGTCTTGACCGGCTTACCCCGCTTAAATCCGGGGACATAAATTCAGGGACACCTTACTAATTGTTATTTTGACCAGTTTTTTTTGCGCCTCAGCCGCCTGTCTAAAATAGCTTCCAAATGTTTTACAAAAGTCGTTTGAACGGTCAGTCGGTTCGTTCATGTTTTCTGACCGGATTGTACTCAATATACTGGGTACACGCCAATAACCACCTCTCTTCCATGGTAAATGACACAAACCGCCCCTGTCATAAATGACCGCGCCAACCTACCCTGAAATTGATCATTCTCGTATATCGTCTGTGTGCTTCCCCGATGACCTGAGTTAATCCATCCTTGGTTTCCTGAAGGGCAATCAAGCGGATGAGATTGGGATCAGGCAATAAGCCCATATTTCGACTTTATATTTCAGGGACCATTCCGACATCAAGGTTCAGATAGGCTTCGAACTCCTGATCGCTGAAAAATGTCTGTTGCCGTCTATTCCCTGTTTGTGTAATGTGATGAGGGAAAGTCGGAGCCACTGCACTCATCCGTGCAATGGTATAAATTAAAACAAATGCTTTAATTTCTGCCAATAAATAAGGTGTCCCCCGGAATTTGCAAACTCGACCGCCTGGTTCCCGAAATGTCTGCAGGCCTGGGCGTCAAGCCGTTCAGCATTATCACCCGAACAGGCTTTGGCTGCTATTCCTGCCATTTGGGACCAATGGCGCGATGTTCGGGAATTAACGGGCCGAAGTATGCGTGCCAGGGTCACAAAATAAGGTAGGTCAAATTGCTCAAACAAGAGCATCGAGCATTGCTTCTGCCATTTCGCACCTTCCTGAAATCGTTGATAGTCCGCTTTTATAGACAGGTCTCGCCGTAAGATTCCTAAGATTTCTTCTAAAATTATCACCAATTCAATGGTATCCTTAAAAACTTTCAACCTCAAAAACTTTATGAATCGGCTAACGCTACACATCTACGGCTTGTCCATCGCATGCTTCTTGTTGGAATTAAGTAAGCTGTCCTCGGAATTATTTGCGAGGTTCTCGATTCGGGCTACTGGGCCACCAGTTCCACCCGGCGGTTTTTGGCCTTACCCTCATCGGTCTTGTTGGAGGCCACGGGTGACGTGGGACCGGCACCAAAGGGTGTGAGCCGGGCCGCGGCAATGCCGTGCTTGCTCACTAGGGCATTCACCACTGAGGCGGCCCTGTCCTGGGACAGTTTGACGTTATTGGCAAACTGGCCCACCGTGTCGGTATGGCCCACCACAAAAACCTTGAGGTTTGAATCGGCCTTGAGCATTTTCACAATCTCGTCGAGAGCCGTGTCAGAGGCAGGTTTTAAATCAGCCTTGCCCGTATCAAAATAAATACCGTAAACCGCCACCCGCCCGGTTTCCTTGATGCTGCCGGACAGGGCGTCGGCATTGGCGACCACATCCTGCTTCATGAGCTGTTTTTCAACCATCTGAACATTATACATTCCATTATTGGCCCCGGAGACCTCGGCCCAGACTTCTTTATCCTCCTTGATGATCCGGATGGTGGAATACTGGGTTCCGCCGTCTTCAAATTCATAGAGCTGCTCTCCACCTATAGCTTTGGCTGCATTGACATAATTGCGGATCACCTGAATGCCGCTGGGATGGGTGATGCCGTCATTAGCGGTATAGGCCGCAAAGGTACGGCGTCCTTCCACTTTTTCCGTTTTATCAGACCCTGTCTTGAATTCATACCGGTCAAATTCCAGGGCCTCGTAGCTTGAAATCACAAAACCGGGCATACGGGAAAAAATGTCCGGGTCCTTGCTGCCTGGAAAGTCATTGGGGTCGCTTGCGGCAAGGGCCGGGGTCAGCGGGATCAGACACAGAAACAGGAATAAAACGGATAGAACTGTAACAATACGATGTCGCATGGGTTCTCCTTTAAATTGATCACATTATATGCTGATATCTTTGGCGGATTCATGGATATGGACCGGCCAGGATAAAACGCCCTCATAGTTTGGGTGAGGCATTATATTTCAACTGGGTCCGGTAAGCCACCTTTTCGATGTCCTCAAGGCATTTGACCCAGAGATCCCAGGTGTCCTTGTTCATTTCATCCAAGGCTGACGCACCTTGTTTGGCCTGTCCGGGGGATGGGTTAAACTGCTGGGCCATGGCGGCTATACCCGCAATATCACCCTTGGCCTTCATCTCCTGCATCTTTTTTTTCATATCCTGGGCTTGGGCCTTGCCGGCCACATGGTCCTCACCGCGGGCCTGGACAGCGGATTTATCCTTGCCGTGGGCCTGATTGTAAGCCCTTCGATAGATTTTCTCTCCCTCTGATACGCTCCGGCCCCGATCATCGGATACCTGACGGAAATAGGCCAGGTGAAGGGCCTTGTATTTATCTTCAAGGACTTGGTATTCCGCTTCAGAGTGTTTGTCCATCAAAACTTGGCCCTTTAATTCTCCCAGGGCCGGGTGCAGATTGGTATCCTGTGTCTTTTCCTCAAACCGGGCCAGGGGAACGGATTGTTCCCGGCCGCCGATTTTTTTAAAAAAACTCATCTGGAACCCGTGGCTACCGTCTGCCGGAGATTCTTCCACGCGATCTCCATCCTGTTTGTTCGTATCAAAGAATTTTTTCACCGTGTCCACACTGTCTTTGGTTAGAAAAAGGGTGTCATCGGTTTCAACGACCTTGACAGCATTGCCGTATTTGGGAAGGGATCGCGGGGGAGGCATTTCTTCTCCCCCATCCGCAAAAAGGACGGCGCTCCCGTTGGTGATATAGATGAATCCTGCCAGAACAGCCATTATCAGTCTTTTTTTCATGATCGGAAATCTCCTGAGTTTGTAATTCGCGGATCATATGATGAAAAAATACGCCTTGTCAATAATCGCGAACGATCAGCGTAAAATTGCCTGGCAATGCCCCCCGCTTTCTTTCATCATTTTTTACCATAGCAAGAGAACATCACATTATATC
>NZ_JBFXHE010000461.1:0-3346 GCF_050177295.1 Desulfobacter sp. | reverse complement strand
TATTGACCGGGCCGAAAATGAAAAACAACACGTGCGCCCTTGTATCATGGTGGGCCAAATTACCAGTATGGACCGGCAGTATCTTCAGGAGCAGGTTGTGGATTTCATCACACACGCCATTGGGCTGTATACTCAATTTTCCCCGAAAGACAGCATATCCTTTCACGAAGATTTGATTAAGCAAAGAGTGAGGGATTTGCTTGACGATATTTACAGCCCTGCCAATGCCCCCCTTAACTTAAGAGAGTTCTTTACGGAAATTAATCGCGGGAACATTGGTACATTGATAAAACCCATGACTTCCTTGCGGGATGTAGATCTGCCGGCATTGCTTTCCCCTCGAAAAAGCGCTAGTAAGTTGAAGGAAGAGGAATTTAATGAATTGATGCGGTTTTTGTTGCGTGGTGCCGGCGCAACAATAGATGATTACCAAACCCCGTAAGCAGATGATCGTAAAAAGGAACAAAATATGTCACAAGGGCTCAAGATTCAAAGAAGCAGATCCCAGCTTTTAACGTCATATGCACCTGGAACATATTTCGCCTTTGAGGGTGGAACCGGTGCCTACAAAGTTTATCCGGTTTCGGTCTCCGAAGCCAGGGTTGCCAGGGAAACAGAAGCTCAGATTGTAGAAAGGATAGTGGAAACCGCATCCAGTTGGCTGGAAAGGGCCTTGCAGGCGTCAAATGATCCGGAAAAACCGGTAACCCCTGTAATGTGTGTTGACAGCTCTTTATTAAATCTCGAAGGGAATGATATCCGTAAAGATCTGGAGGCAAACCTTGGTTTAGTGATTCCGGAACGAGTGGAATATACACCGGAACCGTTAACCATGTATTGTGGTAAGTGCGGTCTGATCAAGGCCTATAAGAATCTGAGAAAGATGTATGGGGACCTGGATTGTATTAAAGGGAAAGAATGTGCCCATCCAAATGGCCCTGCCGCATGCGGGTTTGACGGAAACCGTCCTTTGCCCTGCAACTGGTATCAACTGGACGTTATGTTTATTCACTGGTCTGGCGAAGCGATAGGAGCAATGCCGGAGCTATTTTGGTGGAGCCAAACCAAAGGCGATGTGGTGCGCCCGCCATTTAGCTGCATCTGCGGGTGTAATCAGGTTGTCCTGAAACGCAATTCCCCCCGGATCGGTCATTGGCATTTTGCCTGCGCCAAGTGCGGTAACCCAACCGGGAGATGGCTGCAGAATGATCAATTTACACTGCGGCAATTTAAGGAGCAATCCAAAGACAGGATCAAGGAAGCCCGCATGGAGCCGGTATCTTTTCGAGCTACCAGTGTAACCTATCCGCAAACTGATAGAATTATCGACTTTTCAGGGCAGGATATTTTAAGGCTGATCAATGATGATACTGAACTGATCAATGAAATCGCAAACAGGTTCGGTTATGAACGGCGGGAAATCAGTCTTTCTGAAATTGAGGAAAACCTGGCACCTTATCCGGAAGAACAGGATCATCTAAAAGAATACAAAGACTATCTTAAATTTTGTTCTCAAAATGAAGATAATCTCAACATGTGTTCATTGGCCCAAAAAGAAGCCCAAAAAATCTACAAGGAATGGGAACAAAAGGGATTCATTCAATCATCGGCCAGGGTACCGCAAGCAATCCTTGAGAAAATACGGCTTCGAAAAGATCTTCCCTCGAAATTTGACCCTTTCCGGCTGTTTGCAGAGCACCTTTCCATGGAAAAGGAATCTTTACAAGGGGGCTTTATCAATAAAACCCGCAAGAGACATTATGTGCCCTTTGATAAACCAGATGAGGATCTGGTCCATAAACCGCTTGAGAACAAAGAAGACAAGGTAAAACAACTACTGGGGCTAATGGGTGTCGAACAGATGGGGTTGATCAGAAAATTTAAACTTTGTTTTTTTTCGTTTGGCTATACCAGACGTCATCCCGCTCCGGTGCTACGAAACAACAATAAAATTGATGTTCCGGTTCGTTTGTGTCTTTTTGATAAAATCAATGTGGCTGAAATGAAAAAGCACCCGGTTTATGTGTTGCGCCAGGAAAACGAGGCCATTTACGTCCGGTTATCCGAGGAAGCAGTTCGAAACTTTATTCTGAGCCTGGGATGCAAAAACGCAGAGCACTTCAAGCATGGCCCCATGGGCAGTCGCATTCTGGAAAACATGTATCCAATGACCACGTTTTTAGACAACCTTCCCAAAGAAGGCGGATTGCCCGACCCATATCTGGCCGTCTATACGCTTCTGCATACCATGGCTCATCATATTATTCATAACGTGTCTGAGTTTTCCGGCTTGGATCTGGGGTCGCTTGGGGAATATATTTTCCCGGCTGATTTAGCTTTTGTGGTTTACAGAAACGGCATGACAATGGATCTTGGCAATCTTTCCGCAATGTGGCGAAACAACGGCCTGGCATTCCTGAATCGTATTTTAGACCCTAAATCCTTATCCTGTGGTTTGGGTATGCTTTGTGAAAACCGTGGTGGGGCCTGTCCGGATTGCATTATGGTGCCGGAGGTGACCTGCATTGCTCAAAACAAACTTCTTTCAAGATCAATTTTAAAGGGTGGTAATAGACCACGTGAAGGCGGTTTTACTCCTTTCATTGAAGGGTTCTTCAATTTAAATCGAAGCAGAGCAAACAAGGTGATATAAAATAAAAAACAAAACCGGTCTGCTTTTCCACAATAGGCAAAAAATTCACGAGCAGGCGCACTAGGTCAGAATAGGGAGTTTTCATCTTCTTTGACCATCTGTTTGGGAATTGTTATCTGATAAACAGAATCAAAAACACCGCTCTTGACAAGCATGCGCTTACCTCTGCCTAAATCTATATTCTTGGTTTCCATTTCTTTCAGCCAAGCATGATCATGGCGATCACTAAACCATAAAAATAGTCTTTTTGCCTTTACCTGCTTGCAGCATATCAGCAACTTCACAAGCAGGTTCGGTCTTAAATTGACAGCGCTTTCAAAAAATGTATCAGCGGTTAAAAAATCAGCAATTTCCCGCACATCCGCCAATAATTCAAGCAAGGCAAGTTCCGGAGTACTAAATGGAATCGGCCAATCCCAGGAACCAAAAGGCTGGGTGATCAACCCAGGCTTAGGAAGTTCTTCAAATAGTTTTTTATTATGAACTTCAATTTTGAAAGAATCTGTAAAAATGCGCATCCAACCCGGTATTTTTACAGTGCTGTATAGATCAATCCGTTGTGTATCGCCCAGCGGCAGATAATGGGCCAAGCCTTGCAATTCAAGCGCACTGCGACCGCCCACATGTACAGCATATCCCATTTCATTCAGCGAAAAGACCACATGCTCCCATTTAAGAGGAGGCCCTGGACGT
>NZ_JBFXHE010000460.1:0-3367 GCF_050177295.1 Desulfobacter sp. | reverse complement strand
ATCATCGCCGTCGGTTATAAGGTCAATTCGGAACGGGCCGTGCAATTCCGTAAATGGGCAACTCAGGTTATTCGAGAGTTCACCATCAAGGGGTATGCCATGGATGATGAACGTTTGAAAAATGACGGCACTGTCCTTGGGAAAAAGTACTTTGAAGAACAGCTGGAGCGCATCCGGGAAATTCGCCTTTCCGAGCGCAAATTCTACCAAAAGATTACCGATATTTACGCCACATCCATTGATTATGATGTGACTGCTCAAGCCACCAAACGTTTTTTTGCAACCGTCCAGAATAAGCTGCACTGGGCCATTCATGGACAGACGGCTGCCGATGTGATCCTTGGCCGGGCAGACCATCAGAAACAAAACATGGGATTAAGTACTTGGAAGGACGCTCCGAAAGGAAAAATTCAGAAATTTGATGTCAGCGTAGCCAAAAACTATCTGACCGAGAATGAGATGGCGCAATTACAACGGTTGGTATCCGCCTATCTGGATGTTGCGGAAGAGATGGCTCTTCGCCAGATCCCCATGACCATGCAGGATTGGGAAGCACGTTTGAATAAATTCATTGAAGCCACCGACCGGGAAATCCTGCAGGACGCTGGAAGGGTAACGGAGGTTTATATGAAACTAGAGACAAGATACAAGATACAAGAGGGCGAAGCGCCTGCGGCGCCCATTTTAGCCCTGAATTGTTGGAGTCTTTAGTTTCATTGTTTGTTGTGGGCTTGCGGCCCATGTGGGTTATATAAATTCTAAAAGTTTTTGGTACACAAACAGGAGGTAGAATATGCCAGCACAGCCGCAAGAGAAAAATTTGATGTCACCGGCTGAATATTTGGAGATGGAAAGAACCTCTCTGGATATTAAGCATGAATTTTTTAATGGTGAGGTTTTCGCTATGGTTGGGGCCAGCAGGAACCACAACCGCATAAATGTGAATTTGACAAAAAAATTAGGGATAAATTTTGAAACCAACCCGGCTCATTGCGAAGTATTTTCTAATGACATGCGGGTTAAAACAGCAGAAAATTATACCTATCCTGATCTTACTATTTCCTGTGGGGATGCAAAATTTGAAGATGATAAGTTTGATACCCTAACAAATCCTGTTATCGTTATTGAAATTCTTTCAGATTCAACCGAACGTTTTGATAGGACGAAAAAGTTTGCTTATTATCGGGCAATTCCTACGCTTCAAGAATATATCCTTGTTTCCCAACATGAATGTTGGGTTGAGCAATATATACGCCAAAACGATATGTGGGGTTATCAATCATACGATGGGTTAGAGCAGATTTTGAAGCTGGAATCCGTTAATTTTGAACTGCCGTTATCTGAAATCTATTTGAATGTTGAGTTTGAAGATGAGCCTCATAAAATTTGAAATCGGCAGGAACAGCAGAATTTTTCAATAGAAGGGACAATAGAAGGGATCAGATAAGTAGTATCTGCTGATTTTCTATTTTGTCGGCTTTAAATAACCTATTGAATGCCAGCTTATTCTGTTGTACAAAAATTTGTAAACTGTAAATAGCTGTCACTTATTGAATTTTCGGATAAAGAGTCAAACCGTACTAAACTCAGGGCTCAAGCAATCCGATTGAGCAACTCTGGGTATAGTATCAGTCAGATTTCACAAATATGTTTGACCTGGCGGTCTTGAAGTGATTCTGAGGGGGGTAGGGGGGTAGTATTTATATATAATATTTTAAATAACTAAAATCTTTCTCTTTTAATTTTAGTTACTTGTAGGATCGGGTTCAGTCCCGGCTGAATGGAACGCTATCTAGGGTATAATCCGACAAATTGTCGACATTTTGTTGATCCGCTTGTTGATCCACAGCATGACACTCCCGGGTGGTCTCCAGGTGGTCATTTTTTGTTATTTTTTTGTTCGGTTTGAGACTCAGTTTCTGGAACCGTTTCCGGCTGATCCGGCTTAGGTGTTTCAACCGGCTTTGGCTGCTGAGGGTTTGCTTTACCAGTCCGTAATTCTCTGAATTTAGTGATTACAGGATGAGCAAGAAAATAATACACGGTCTGCGTCCAGCCATTGATTTCTTCTTTAACAGCGGTAATCAGCCCGGCTTCATTGAGGATCTTGATGTGTCTTTCAATGGTTCGGTAGCATATTCTTTTCCCCCCTCTTCTCCCGCCTTAAGGTCTGATAATATATATTATGTTAACTTTTATATTATCAGGTTCTATATCCGACTGTTTTATATAATCAAAATGTAATATTGAAATCTGCCCTGCCCGTGTTATATTATTGTCAAAATCAAACAATACCTGCAACCTGACTAACATGGAATAAAAAAGGAGACCCAATGAACACAAATCTTTCCTATCAACAAACCGGAGTAATGACCCGGGTTAATACGTTTATCAGAAGCACATACAACTGGATGGCAATTGGTCTTGCCGCTACAGGCGTGACTTCATATTTTGTATCTGAAAGCCCTGGCATGATGAAGGCCGTTTATGGCAACCCCATTATGCCCTGGGTATTATTCATCGGTCTTATAATCATGTGCGGATTTCTCAGTGCACGGATTCAAAAAATGCAGGCAAGCACCGCCACAGGTCTTTATGTGGGACTTACCGTTCTTTACGGTATCTGCCTTGCCCCAATTTTTATGATTTATACCCAGACATCCATTGCCTCAACCTTTTTTATCTGTGCTGCCACCTTTGGTGCCGCAAGTGTTTACGGGATGATAACCAAAAAAGACCTCACCGGCATGGGCCAGTTTTTAATGATGGGCTTGATAGGTATCATCATTGCCATGGTTGTGAATATGTTCATTCAAAGCTCAGCTATGCAGACCATTATCTCCATGATTGCGGTTCTGCTGTTCACAGGTCTTACCGCCTATGATACCCAGAAACTAAAATCCATGGCAGTGACCCTTCCCATGGATGCAACGGGCGCCATGGTCCGCAAAGGTGCCATCCTTGGTGCTTTAAGCCTTTACCTTGATTTTATGGGATTATTCGTTCATCTGCTCAGCCTGCTTGGTGTATCAAGGGATTAACCTTCTAACGAATATCTTCGCCTCTTAAAAAAAGCCCGGAACAAAGATGTTTGTTCCGGGCTTTTTTTGTTTTTGTAATCTGCCGTTAGATGATTTATCGTCAATGTCAGGAGCTTAAGGTTGGAAAAAGGCCCTAATCTGCTAATCAGCGCCCTCCCCTTCCCTTTTTGTGTATGCACTTACCTTGGGGTTACAAAGGTTGCTTCGGCCTTAACAAAAGCTGGTGACCGGGACTGAAACAGCGCTGCCGGACAATGCCAAGAACCATGCTCACGGTCAGGGTCGTGGATGCCACCAGCATGAACATCACCACGATCTGGTAACGG
>NZ_JBFXHE010000459.1:0-3373 GCF_050177295.1 Desulfobacter sp. | reverse complement strand
TTCGCGGATTCTTTCCACTATGTATCTTTTAGCTTCTTTCCCCGGGTGCGGGCGGTGGGCATATTCCCTTTTGCCGGAGATTTCCAGCATAACACGAGACCCGGCACCTTCCCAGACTGCTCCCCCCAAGGCGATAACCAGGGATTCAATGTCGCTGAATTTGATATTCGCCCTGGTTGGCATTGCAAAGATTGCAGTTAATGTTTTTTTGTGTTTTGATTTCATAAACAAACGGTAGCATTTTATGCCACCATTTTCAAACTGATTTTTAGCCGGAAATTGATATCATCCTATCCCCCGAATTAGGGAATAATTAAGTATGGTGTCCCCAGAATTCAGAATTCAAACAATTCTGATGCCAGTTTCCAATATTTCTTTTACAAGGGGATCACTTTCTGTGAAATCCGCCAGGGTAAACGGGATAGGTTCAATATCGGCACTTACATCAAATTTGTATTTTCTAATTCGATTTCTATCATTAAAACGGATGCCTTCAAATTTATCAGAAACAAGCGCGATATCAATATCACTGAATTCATTGAAGTTGCCGCGGACAAAGCTGCCGAATAAAATAGCCTGTTGTATTGTGAAGCCGTTTTTATCAAGAATTTTTATATAATCCTTTACATATTTTACGATATAATGCGGGACTTCAGCCATAAGGAAAACTCCTGAATTTTTAAAAAATATGAACTTGCAAATTCTTTTGTGCAGAGTTTATAAAACTCGCGTTTATACTCTGGATATCTTACCTCCAGATTAAAATCATTCACTTCATCCAAAAAAACAATTTGGTCTTTTGACAATTTCAAATTTGAATACTTTGCCAATTTATTTAAATTGTGGGTTTTGGGTGGAATTTTATTTTGATTATTACACACATAAGCGGCTTTCAGAATTTTTTCCAAAACCAAATGTCCAATAAAAAGGCACCAATCATATTTAGCAGATGAAAAAAGATGCCCGGCAGCCTCCAAATCATTATCCGCAGAATCCAACCAGTATTTTACATGTTCCTTAATATCCATAATATTTTTATATCAAAAATATATTCTAAAGCTTACTTTTTAAATCAATGTTTTTTACCCTAAAAAATCAATTATAGCCATGATATGGAGGGTATATTAAATCAAACTTAATTTTATTTCAAGTGGTTAGCATGGCCCGACCCAAATCATGATCATGTTATGTTCATGTTTGCTTGCCCTTTTTTTCTTAAACCGGCAATTTCGGGGTCAAAAATGCCAATCTAAGCCTGTTTTAAGCCCTTTTTAGAAGACATTTATCTATATTTCAGACAGTTAGCGGGGCCCGACCCCGTAGAATTAACACCGACCTCGAATCGAAATTTAACTATTTTTTCGTAGCGTGGTCCGACCCCAGAGGATCATTATCTACCTGTCCCTTTCCCCTATACGCCTTCGGCCAGTTTGGCTGCCACAAAGGTGTTCAGGCTGACACCTTCCTCTTTTGCTCTTGCTGTCAATCTGGCGTGCAGACTTTGAGGGACACAGGTTACGAACCTGCCTGATATGTTGCCAAAACTGGGTGCTGGTATATCTTTACCCCATTGAAGACAAGCTTCCACCCAACAGTTAAAAGCGTCTTTTGCTTCCCTTATTGCTTCTTCCATGGTTTCTCCGTCAGCCATACAACCGTAAAGATCTGGAAAGGTTACCAAAAAACCGCCTCCATCCTCCTTAGTAAGTGGCGTAATTTCAATGGTGTAATCTTCAAATTTATGCATATTTCTACCCCCTTATCACTGATTCCACCAACAAAATGAATTGCCTTATATATACCGGTTTGATTGGCTTGTGGGCTGGAACCGTGACCACAATATTCGACTGCTTATGCCCGAAAACCACATGACTGCCGCCGCTTTTACGAATATCAAGCCCGTAATATCCAGCAATAGTTTCCAAGTTGTCGATCCGCCAATCTCTCGGGTTGGCTTTCATTTTCTGTATTACCTTTTCTGCCTTGCTCATAGAATATATATACTAACTACCCATAGTGTCACGGTGTCAAGATGGGAAGAGTGCAGAAAAAGAAAAGAGCCTTCCCTGAATTAACCAGAAAGGCCTTTTTGTGAGCGAAAAATTAGAGAGCATAATATACCTGTCCCCATTTCTTTTCTTCAGGTCATCTTTCAGCGATACAGGATTAGGCTAATTAGGCTAATCAAATTTAAAAACATTATAACCATGCCAGAAAAAGAAGACAAGTACAAAAAAGATAATAGAGCAAAGAGAGGAGGGAATATGCATTCTCTACTCTATCTATCTTTATGATCTTTTGCGTGCTATCAAACAAGTTAACATAATGCAAATTAACCGCCAACAGCCGCAAATGACGCACGTGCATTATCTACCTGTCCCCATTCCCCTTCTGCATCTGCTCCCCGGACCACACAGGGGTCATCCCCCGGACAAACACGTCTCTTCGAAACGACTGGTTGACGGCCAGGTCCTTGAACAGCTCACGCATGTTCTGGTCCGGGGCTGTGTCCAGCACCTTGCGCATGGATTCGGGCAGCAGGGCATCGTAGTTTTCCGGCAAAGTGGCAGCCCCGGCCTCCTATAGCTGGTCCAGAGCGGCAAGGGCCGACTGGAAAGACTGCCGGTTCACCCCGGTGCGGTCGGCAAACCGGGTCATGAGATGCTGCACCGGATGGGTGGCCAGCCTGCCAGTTCACGAAGGAAGGCTTCTTCCATGGCCTGCTTTGTGGCCAAAGCCCAGAGGTCGTAACCGGGTGCCCCTCTTTTCATGGAAGCCACATTGACAAACCCATGGGTTTGCAGTGTGGCAGTCAATACCTTCTGGGTAAACCCGCATCTGTGAGCCATAAACAGATTGCCCTTTGCCAGTGGTAGGGTGGGCACGCTTTTTGTGCCCACCATCGGTTGCCTTTGAACGCATTTGATTCATCGTTCAGGCACAAGATGTTATATATACAATACACCGTAGCAAGTGTTCACCGCTTTCAATGGCAGTTGCATGATATCGATCTTCCCAATATGCTCCTTTTCGTTTTTTCCTTTGATTATATTCCTGGGCAACCCGACCAGCTGTCAACTGGATGGATTTGGGAA
Organism: Desulfobacter sp.; assembly: GCF_050177295.1. NCBI lineage: Bacteria > Pseudomonadati > Thermodesulfobacteriota > Desulfobacteria > Desulfobacterales > Desulfobacteraceae > Desulfobacter > Desulfobacter sp. The sequence continues at coordinate 278 of NZ_JBFXHE010000459.1, read as the reverse complement.
TCGTCAGTCTCCTTTGTCATCAACAACAAGAAGATGAATATGATTTGAAGTCACAACATAGTTTAATATAGTTAAACCGTATCGGCGCTTGGCTTCATTAAATCAAATTTAATTTTATTTCAAGTGGTTAGCGTGGCCCGACCCCGAATCAATTTATCAATGATTAATAAATGCGAGGGACACCCTTTTTCTTTTCGGTTTAACGGTTTAAGAAAAAAAGCAGTCACTCCCATAAAAAAAAGTTATGATAATCTTTGGCGCTTAATTCATTATATGAG
>NZ_JBFXHE010000458.1:0-3378 GCF_050177295.1 Desulfobacter sp. | reverse complement strand
AACTTCCAGAAAACATAAATAATTCAATAGGATAATCGTTAACAGGAGAAAAAAATGAGTCATTCAACGGATAAAAGCTTAAGCTTTCTGGACAGATTTTTAACGTTATGGATTTTTCTGGCCATGGCGGTCGGGGTTTTCGGAGGTTATTTTTTCCCCGGCGTCCGGGACGTGATCAATGTTTTCCAGGTGGGAACAACCAACATCCCCATTGCCGTTGGGCTGATCCTTATGATGTATCCGCCCCTGGCCAAGGTGCGTTATGAGAAACTTGGATTTGTCTTTCGTGATGTGAAGGTCCTGGGGTTGTCGCTGATTCAGAACTGGATTATCGGCCCTGTCCTGATGTTCCTGCTGGCCATATCTTTTTTGTCCGGGCATCATGAATATATGGTGGGGTTGATTATGATCGGCCTGGCACGATGTATCGCCATGGTGCTGGTATGGAACGACCTGGCTAAAGGTGATGCCGAATACTGCGCCGGACTGGTGGCGTTTAATTCGATTTTTCAGGTTCTGTTTTTTTCTGTTTATGCCTGGTTTTTTATTACCATTCTTCCGGGACGGTTCGGCATTGAGGGCGCCACCGTAAATGTCACGATCGGACAGATTGCCGAAAGTGTTTTCATCTACCTGGGTATTCCGTTTATCGCCGGCCTGCTTACCCGTATCATCGGACTTAAAACTAAAGGTGAGAACTGGTATCATGAAAAATTTATCCCCAAAATCAGTCCCCTGACGTTGATCGCTCTTTTGTTCACAATTCTGGTGATGTTTTCACTCAAAGGCGAATATATCGTCAAACTGCCGCTGGATGTCGTACGCATTGCCATTCCGCTGTGTGTTTACTTTTTGCTCATGTTTTTGATCAGCTTTTTCATGTCCGCCAAACTTGGGGCCACTTACGAACAAACCGCCACCTTATCTTTCACAGCCGCATCCAACAACTTTGAGCTGGCCATTGCCGTGGCTGTGGCCGTATTCGGGATCAATTCCGGTGAAGCCTTTGCCGCGGTCATCGGCCCGTTGGTGGAAGTGCCGGTACTCATCGCTCTTGTCAACGTGGCCTTGTGGTTCAAACGCAAATATTTTTTGTATGCCGTTAAAACACCAACCGGTGTTTATCATTTAAGCTACAACCCGGATACTGCCGGAAGCGCATCCGAAAAATAAAACGATAAGGTCAACTGGTGTGTATCAACATGATGATGGCCGGATATTAAAGGAGGCAATAATTGTCGAAAACAGTCTAACAAATGATGACCACGGCTTCTGGCCAACGGATTGAACCATTTGGGTAAAATATACCCGATCGACAAATTTGTCGATTTCCGGAACCCGGGCAGCGTTATTGGGGAGGTGTTTTTAGGCCTCTATCATGAAAAGAACAAAGAGTTCTGTTGTTTATTGAGCCTGGATGTTGATAGATTACGCCAGCCCAAGGCTGTTATTCGGCAATTCAATTTGAGTTCATTGGACGGGTGGTATGTTCTTTGCTGTTCTTTGGTTGAGCTGCCTAAAAAGTATTTTAAGTGAAAGAATAAAGGTGTTATGAACAGATACCTGATAATCATTTGTGCGATTTTACTATTATCCTTGCCGTTGGCAACTGCCGCAGAATTTCCTTTCCATGACGGACATGAAGCTCATACCCCGGACTGGGACAGACATTGCACAGCCATACAGGATTTAGGGTTGTCCCGGGAACAGCGGGATGCTGTAAGCATTATCAACAGGCAGTACCGGAAAAAAATCATAGACTGCTACCAGGCTTGTATGCTGAAAAGAATCGAATTCAGGGCACTTTTGCGCAGCAGCGACGCAGATGAAAAAATGATTATGGATTTGTCCAAAACGCATTCAAAAATCAGGGATCAGCTGTATAGCTTGATCGTCGAATATCAAATCAGGATCAGACAGACGCTGACTCCGGATCAGCGGCGCAACTGGTGCACAATGATGGGAGATTCCGGTTCTCATAGCGGATGGTAGATCAGAGTTATGCCGTGGAAAACCAAATTGCAGGGTGGAAATCTGCCAGCCGTTCTCATATTGTTTTTGCTCCTGACGCTTCTTTTTTTTATCACCGCCGTAATGGATGTTTACCGGACGAAAAATCTTTTGCTCAATATGGCTGAATCCGGGGGGAAAGCGGTGCTTGAAAGCCTTGAAGCCGTTGCGCGGGAGCGGTACGATGATTTGTCCCCCAAAACCCGTTCTCTGGTGGATCCGTTAGGAGATTTTACAGATATTGAAACGAAATTCAGGGCCAAGGAAAAGGTCATAGAACGGCTCATAGATTCAGCAAAAGAACTGGATCGCAGTTTTAAAGCCGACCTGCCGCTAAATGACGTGTTAAAACAATTGGCCAATACGTTTTTTGTCACGGGGATTTTTTTTCTGGACCCCGGCGGTTCTATTTTATCGGGCAGCCGGTCACTTTCCGACGTTGAAAAGGAGGAACTGAACAAGGTTACGCTGGAACAAAATGACGTTCATATTGAACTGGAGCTTAATGACCCGGACGCCAGCAAAACACACTGGGTTGGTATTCAGCGGGAAAAAGGTGCGGGGGTGATTTTTTTGATGCTCAATCAAAGAGATCTGGATCTGCTTATGCTCAGGCTTGTTTACCAGGAGGTAATCCAGGAGGTCGGCCGGCAAAAAGGGCTTCGCTATCTGCTTGTGACAGACGGAAACGGACGTGTGGTTGCCGGTTCCGGCAAAAACAGCTTCACCGACGCTGCTCAGACTGAGCAGCCTGAAACGTTTCCGACTTTAACCGAACCTGCCTTTTCCGGCCCGCGCTGCCTGCGCCGGGACCAACCGATTATGGAGGTATGTTTACCCATGACAACAGGGAGGGCGTCAGATTTTAAAGGCATTGCCGGCATCGATATCACACAGGTCCGTGAAACGGCCCAACGAAACATGATCCATGTTTTTGTCTTCACAGGGATCATTATCTGCAGCGCCGGGATTGTGCTTCTTTTTGTCTATCGGATTCAACGGCGGCACAATGATCGGGTCCAGGATCTGAACAGGCAACTGGCCCAGGCCCAACGGTTGTCCTCCCTGGGGAAGCTTGCTGCAGGGGTTGCCCACGAAATCAGAAATCCTCTGAATGCCGTAAGCATGGCAGTCCAGAGAATTTTCAGGGAATTCAGTCCTGATACGGACAAGGATAAAAAAGAGTTTTCCCGACTCGTGTCCATTGTGAGGGATGAAATTGACAGATTGAACCGGATTATAGAAACCTTTATTGAACCGGCCAGAATAAAGCCGGGCAATTTCAAGCCGTTTTTTTTGGGCGACTTTCTCGACCCTGTGGTCAGCCTTGCACGGGAAACCGCTACACCCAGGGGGATTAAAATCATC
>NZ_JBFXHE010000457.1:0-3385 GCF_050177295.1 Desulfobacter sp. | reverse complement strand
CGGGCCTTGTCAAGCCGGTGTTCCGGATTTTCATGATTGATGTAATGGATTCGGGCAAAGGTCTCTTTTAGTTCTTCATACATGTTCTCCAGCTCATGCCGACAGGCCAGCCGGGGGATATGACATTCCGGTGCCCGGGTGCGGGCCTGGAACAGTTCATAACACATGACCATGACGGCCTGGGCCAGGTTCAGGGAAGAAAATCCGGCTGTGGGAATATTCACAAGCTCGTGGCATAGCTGCAAATCTTCATTGGTCAAACCCCGGTCCTCGGGGCCGAAAAGAACGGCTACCCGGTTTTCTGAAGAAATGGGGATCAGTTTTGCGGCAAGATCGGCGGGAGAAGAATTCACCCGGCGTGTGCCACCAAGCCTTGCGGTGGTTCCGACAATCCAGTTGAACGCCCCAAGGGCCTCAGGAAGCGTGCTGCAGACCTTCATGGCCTTTACCAGTCCGGAAGCGGAGTGGGTTGCCACTTTCAGAACACGTTCCATGTCAAGGTGCCTGGGCGCAGACACAATCAACTGCCCCACCCCCATGTTTGCCGCAGCCCGGGCCGCGGCACCAATATTTTCCGGAATCCGGGTATCATGAAGCACAATGGCGACATTTTCCATGCGAATCTTTTGACACATCCTATTCCCCTTTTACGTCCCACTCAAAATCTTTCCGGTGATCAGCGCAGTATCACCGCAGCGGGGTTGCCGCAAGCGTTGCTGCGCACTCTGCGCGATGAAGATAATCATGCCGCATAATCGGTTGTCAACAGATAAAACTGCTACACCCTCAGCTTCACATACGGATCAGTGAAGAAAAAAGAGGTGGCATACCGTGGAGGCAGTTGCCCACATCACGATGGCGTAGAGCCAATTGCTCTGGATGATCAGTTTCGGTGACACCTGGTACCGGCTGACCAACGCCAGTCCGACGCCGGACAATGGACTGCTGGCCGTTGCTATGGCCCAGCAACTGAGAAATAGAAAACCCAGTTGAGAAGGATTCGGGTTGAGCGGAAGAAGCAGGGGACTGGCGATGGAAATGCTGACAACCGGATGAACGCCGGCGATTCCGATGATGATCATCACAGCCAATATCATCGACAGCAGCCCCGGAGTCAAGGCTGATCCCTCAAGGCTGAACAATGCAGGATACACAAGGGTCATTGATTTTATCCCTGCCGAAAAAACACCTGCAGCAAGGAACAGGGTAAACTGGCTGCCGACCGATAGCAGGCTATTTTTAATAAAGTCATGCAGCGCAGTTATCCTCGGACGGAATTTCATGAAAATAACGGCCCCGAAAGGTGAAATCAGGCAGATAATGGTAAGAATGCTGATATCGGGTTGAATATAATGAACACTGAGAACAACTGCAGCAAGAAACGTCGGCACTATCATGGTTGCCGTTTTGAATGGATATCCGGAAAAGAGTTCTTTTCTGAAAAAACATACTTCAACAATTGAATAGCCAATGGCAAGAAGACTCATCATCGCACCGGGGATCAAGGTTTGCCGCCATGACATGCCGGGGGCGTACGTGAGGGCAACACCCGTAGCGACAAAGAAGGGAGACCACCATGCCGCCGAACAGAACGAGCGGGCAAGAACGATCGTCTGAGTTTTGGTCAAGATGCCGTTTTTACGAAGACGATCACCGAAAACAAACAGCACTGACAGATTGATAATCGATCCGAGCAGGTGGGTGCCGAATGCTGTAACGGCAACAGACCGCTTTCCCTGGGGCAGCGTCTGGCCTTCGATGCCGGTATTTGTCAAGGCAAGGAAAGAGACGGAAACAAACATCGCCAGCAGCGGCAGGTTGGTGGCAAGAATTTTCTGCCAGCCAAGAAACACGCCCCGGAAAGCCGCAAAGGCAACGAGGATGCAGCCGGTTATGAGGAGCAGCAATGCCTGGTTGCGTGGACCCTTGCCCAGGGTAGGCCACATGAGAACCGGCACAAGCCAGCCGAGCAGTGTCGGTAGAGCCAGAATAGAGGGCACGGGAATACTTATAAGATACAGAACAAGCGTCCCAGCGATAATCCACCCGATATACATTTGCATTTTATTGTTTCAACCTGTCTTCAAGGCCGTAATACCATTAGCGCTTACCGGGGAGAGTCAAAACAAATGCAACAATAATTCGAGTTTAGAGCAGCATTAATCAAGTCCCAGGTTGTCGTAAAAGTGCCGGCGTTTCATCCTGCGCAGTGCCTTATCTTCTTTGACCAGATAGCAGTATTTGTTGTTTTGGTCATCAAAACATTCAAACAGTCCGGTATAATCTTCTATATCTGTAACATCACAGATCCTGGAAACATCATCGTTAAACCGCCGGCATACCGAAACCCAGTCTTCAATTTTCGAGTCTTTTTTGATGGTGATCGCCTTTGAGGCCTCATCATATTCCGCCTGGATGGATTTCATCTCAATACCTCCAGATTTTTAAAATTACAGGATCAAAAAGGCCCTGTTTATAAAATTTATTTTAGCAGAATAACTCTTTTTGTGTAAAATCTAAAATGTACAATCCTATCGGATCGAGTGTGTTTTTTTATAAACCCACATGGGCCGCAAGCCCACAACAAACAATGAAACTAAAGACTCCAACAATTCAGGGCTAAAATGGGCGCCGCAGGCGCTTCGCCCTCTTGTCTCTAGTTTCATATAAAAATTTTAAATGAAAGCAACCTTGAAAAGTGCGTAATTCTCAGTTCCAATGCCATCACACTTACGTGCGCGGCATTAAATGTTCGCGGTCCCTGCTGCGGCCCTGTCTTTCGATGGCCTGGATCAGGCGGGTAAAAATCAGGTAGTGAAAAGGAAGGAAAAAATACCAGTATATATCACCCCAGATACCGTGAGGTTCAAAGTATGCGGTTACAATGAGGCGGTTCAGGTGCGGGTTTTCAGCTTTGACGGTAAATTCCAGCCAGGCCTGGCCCGGCAGTTTCATCTCGGCCCTTAATAGAAGCCGGCGATAGGGCTCGATTTTCTCCACACGAAAAAAATCGATCACGTCATTTTCCCATAACTCGGACTGGCTCCGCCGCCCCCGCGACATGCCCACACCGAGAAACAGTCGGTCGATTTCACCCCGCAGATACCACATCCAGTTGTTATGAAACCACCCTTCTTTGCCCCCGATCCGGCAAAAAGCATAGAACAGGGATCTGTCGAGTTTGGGTGAGTCTATCCAGTACCGGCTGATATAATGGGGTACCCGGGGCAATTCATGCAGCCTTGGAACCAGATTCCCATTGGGCGGATAGGCACAGGACCATCGGCTTTGCATGGTGTCCTCTTCTTCGATTTTCATGGCGCGTTTGACTGCTTCACGAAAGGGAACGGTCTCGAAGGGAATTAGAGCCTGGATCTCCTCATTT
>NZ_JBFXHE010000456.1:0-3417 GCF_050177295.1 Desulfobacter sp. | reverse complement strand
GACGTGGGGATCCCCACACGCTTGGAAATTCTCTGGGTGGCCGGCAGAAACAGGGCCGCAGCACCGATGTTCTGCATCATACTGGAAATAATGCCCACAGTACCTGAAACCAGAAGCATGATCTTACCTTCGCTTTTGCCTGCCAGGGCCAGGATGGGCTTAGCCACCTTATTCATAACGCCGGTTTTATCCAAACCCGCGCCGATAATAATTACTGCAATAATAGAACAAACCGCATTGGAACTTAAGCCCACAAAGGCTTCTTTGGGAGAGATCAGTCCAATCAGGGGAAGAAGGACCATCATCATTATCCCGACCACATCCACCCGCACCCATTCAAACACAAAGAGGCAGATAACAAAGGCCAGGATGATCATGGTCATAATCATATCAGGTGTCATTGAGAAACACTCCATTCAATTTATTCATCTTCATTTCTGTAGATAAAGCACAGCGCCGCCGTAAACAGAATCAAACCAAGTCCTATAAAAAAATGCATGCTCATGAAAGAATCCTCCTAACTCACTGAATAAACGCAAAGCCGCTGGGCAATCCGGTTCTGGTTGACGGCAGGAGCTCTTATCGCAGCAGGGTTCTTGTTCTCGGAGATAATGAATTCAATGTGACCGCACTCCTTGGTAATATCGGAAATGGCATGGTCAACACCTTCCTGGCTTGTGGTGTGCGCAAATTTAAGGCCCAATTCCGCAGCCTTCTCTTTGAACGGCACCACATTTTTCCCGGCGGTCTCCTTAAAATCGGCGTAAAGTTCTTCCTGGGGGGTGGAAAAAAATGAGGTCACGTGATGGGTCAAATTGGCTGCATTTACCGCAATAATACCATAGTCCATACGCTTGGCCATATCTAGGGCATAATCAACCATATCATCGGAAAACCGGCTTTCAAGAGTGGCAACCACCAGATTTTTGCCCTCGTTTGTTTTGCATGACATAGAGCAGGTATACTGATCAACGCCACCTTCATCTTTAACGCAAGGCTGGGAAAACATAATCGCGTTTTCTTTGCTGCCGCGTTTTTTGCCAAAACTTAATCTGTCCTTTAATCCATTCAAAAACTGCATATTCAACCATCCTCCTTTAGGTGTATTTGGTTATCAATCTTTCCTTGTTGGGGGATAATGAGCAAGTTGCATACCAGTTTCTCAAAATGGCCGGAACAGCCTTTAGAGCAAGGCTTTTCACAATTGGAAAGCGGTTTGGACACACACAATTGTGTTGCATCTTGCAATACATTTCATAATGGCCGCCCAAAGCCTTGCCCCATAAAGGTTTGCGGATATTGCAATTATCAATATTTACGTTGCACAATGTAACGATTTACATCAAATCCAACTGCCATTCTTCCCCGTCCCGGCCAATAAAACCACGGGCAAGGCTCCATCAAAGGGTCTTTATAGATGAATCGGTCATCAGGCATGGTAATTGCTCCAATGCTGAACAACTTTTATGATATTCCAAATATTCTTAAGTTTGAGAGAAAGGGGCTTCAGGTGAAACGGATTTTTAAAAAAGAAGAAGAGACTCATGTTGTTGATACAGGGGCAGAAGAGATTGCCGCGCTGCGCGAGGCCGTTCTGGATCAAAGAATTCCGGCCGAAATTGAAAAAATCCTGCTCAAAGAGGTGGACCGGCTTGAAAAAATTAATCCGGCTTCGGCAGACTACACCATAGGACTCAACCATATCGACTATGTCACCACCCTGCCCTGGAACCGGTACACCCAGGATAATCTTGATATCCAGCGTGCGGAAAAAATTCTGGACTCGGACCATTATGGGCTCGAGGAAATCAAAGAAAGGATCCTCGAACACCTGGCGGTTCGACAGATGAAACTGTCCCGGAAAAACACCATTCTTGTGGTGGATGATGAACAGATCACCCGAATGAATCTGGAGCATGTTCTCTCCAAGGAGGGCTATGAGGTCAGCACGGCTGACGGCGGCACCCAGGCACTGGAATTTTTAAAGGCCAACACCGTGGATCTTGTGATCACCGATCTTAAAATGGACAAGATCGACGGCATGACACTTCTGGAACGTATAAAGGCAAAAAGCCCGTCCACGGAGGTAATCATCATCTCCGGGTACGCCACGGTGCTCACTGCTGTGGACGCCATCAAGCGGGGATCTTTTCATTTTATTCCCAAGCCCCTCAAACTTGACGACATCCGGGAAACCGTTAAAAAGGCCCTGGGCAAAAAAACGGGCCTTGTGGAAGCCAAAGGGCCTGTGATCTGCTTTGCCGGCCCTCCGGGCACAGGAAAAACGTCACTGGGCCAGTCCATTGCCCAAAGCCTTGAACGTAAATTTGTCCGGATTTCCCTTGCCGGCGTGAAGGATGAGGCCGATATCAGGGGCCACAGGCGCTCCTATGCAGGTGCTCTTGCCGGCCGGATTATCCAGGAAATCCGCCAGGCCGAGTCTCTGAATCCCGTACTCATGCTTGATGAGATTGATAAGATCGGACAGGATTTTAAAGGAGACTCTGCCTCAGCCCTGCTTGAGGTACTGGACCCCCAGCAGAACTCAAAGTTCCTTGACCATTATCTGGATATTCCCTTTGACCTTTCCAAGGTGATGTTCATTGCCACGGCCAATACGGTGGCAAGAATCCCCGGGCCTTTGCTGGACCGGTTTGAAGTGATATCCATGTCCGGTTACACCATCGAAGAAAAGGTCCACATTGCCGAACGTCACCTGATCCCCCGGGCCAAGGAAGATACGGGACTTTCGGGATTTGACCTTGAATTTACGCAAAATGCACTTTGCTCCATCATCAGGGAACACACCCGGGAAGCGGGGTTACGGGGCCTTGAACGTAAAATCTCCGCCATCTGCCGCAAGTTTGCCCGGCGGTATCTCAATACACAGAATGCGTCCCGGAAAATAAAGATTGATGAAGGCGCTGTGGAACAACTTCTGGGCCCTGCCAGATACCACTATGAAATCGCAGGGGCCAAGGACCGGGTGGGGTGCGCTACAGGCCTGGCCTGGACAGAAAGCGGCGGGGAAATCATCTTTGTTGAGACCACGCGGATGATGGGAGCAGAACGTTTGATCCTCACCGGATATCTCGGAGAGGTAATGAAAGAATCGGCCCAGGCCGCCTTAAGTTACATCCGCAGTCACACTGAACAGCTTGGGCTGGCTGCAGACTTTTTCCAGGGGCGGGATATCCACGTCCATGTTCCCTCGGGAGCCATTCCCAAGGACGGCCCGTCAGCCGGGATGACCATTGCCGTGGCATTGATCTCGCTTTTAAAGGATATTCCCTGCCCCAGGGATACGGCCATGACAGGCGAGGTGACGTTAAGCGGCAGAATCCTTCCGGTGGGCGGCATTCGGGAGAAACTGCTTGCGGCCAAAACCGCCGGAATCAAGACCATCATTTTTCCTGC
>NZ_JBFXHE010000455.1:0-3423 GCF_050177295.1 Desulfobacter sp. | reverse complement strand
GGCTTGAATGAAATTCCTTATCTTAGTGATCTCATCATCAACAAAGCTCTCAATTTGTCTGTTTAACTGCAATTGAATTTGGCTGACCTTTGTCTTTTTACCCGGACTTATTGAGAAGTTACGTAAATCCCGTGCAAGTGTTTCCACCTGCCGAAGCTGAAGTGACCAACCTAGACGGCGAATCGTTAACCCATCAGCTCTACGTAGAGAATCAGCACTTTCTCCTACGCTGCCAGCAGCAGAAAGTACCTTGGCTGCCGTTGAATGCTCCAATAGATCTGGCGATGGCATGAGACGATGCTCGCTGGAAAGCTCGTATATTTCTTTTTCAATGCTATCCAGAAGGTCGAGACCCGCGCGACCCTGCAATATAAACAATTTCTGTTTGTCCGACTGTAACGTAATTTGGGTATCACCTTGAAAATCAGCTCCCTGATTTATCTGCCAAATCTTTGTATTTTTAGAATTTTGAGAAATGCAGCTTTTACCAATCCGCGTTTGGATCATTTGCATTAGGTCAAAGCTGCTGGTGATGGTGCTCGTGTCACGTAACACGATGAACATATCATCGACGTAACGACCGTAATGAATTGGGGCGAGATTTTCAAGGACAAGTCTATCCCATTTGTGAAGCAGGACATTGGAAATAATTCGACTACATGTCAAACCAATGACCAATCCACCACTGATATCGGCTTTCTTTCCACCAACCGACTTGCCGAACTTAGATGCCCCTTCAGACCATCTATTCAGGAAACGAGCGAGCTGTGCTGTAAATTCAATTTCAGCCTCCTCAAGTTCAAGCGATAGCGTCGCCAACAAGGCTTTGCCAGACAAAGCGGTCGGATCAATAAAGTGGTAGTAGCTTTTCAGGTCGAGTGATACAGCAATTATATCTCGATCCTTCTCCAGCTCATCACGTATAGCCTTTAGGCCATCATTTCGCCACTTTTGGTAAGGCTGAAAATAGGGAACGAATGACCCGATAGCACTGATGTGAAATTGCTTGTCATCATTAGAGCTAAACAGTGTGTCATTACTGATCCGCTTTAACCTCGCACCGTAGCAACACTTATCCAGTTTCGCATCGAACTTATGACCAACCATGTTGATCCAGAGTGCGGATATGACATGGGTCTCTACTGGAAAATCACCAACAATGCGAAATTCAGGTGTAATATTGTAATTTTTCAATAGGCTCTCAACCGCTCTTTCCGGCTTGGAAAAATGCACGTGACCATTTTCGGTGCTATCAGCTTTCTTTTCTGTAGAGATCTTCTTCGGCAGCAAACGATAATCGCCCAAAAGAGTCTCATTGTCTTCAAAGCCAGAGTCACTCTTCAGACTCTTGAGAAGTTGTTTCAGATTAACCAGCAGGTCTTGCTCGAATTCTGCAAACTTAATTGCAGTCGGAAAGGTATTTTCAAAAAAACAATCTGCCTTGGACTTGCGATAAGCCTTTAGAAGATCTTCGATGGTCAGCGAATCCCATCCTCTGAACAGCTCTTGGTCGCTCATTATGTGAATTCCTCAACGACGTTATCACAATCCTTATTCATGCAGCAGATAAAGGGGTTACCATTTATTGCTGATAGCGATACTTCAAAGTTTGACACAATAATAGCTCCTTATCGATATATGAACCAAGTTGATTTAAAGTATGCCGTTTCCAAATAACCTACTCAATCGGTTTATTTTGCTTGTTAAAATTATTATAATCTAAGTCTGATTGGTCTTTAACCCTTCCTTGTGAATCTCTACCAATTTTTTTGAGAAAATATTCCGCTTGTCTCCCCTCCTAAATACTGCCTCATAAATTAAGTATAAAGCATTTTTTTCCAGGGACTCTCAGAGTATTTTTACCCTGCCGAGTACGCATAATGGTATTATCAGTCGCCCAGACCTATTTTAAAACAGTATTCAATAGCAGAAGTATTGTGGATGGAATCCTTTCCAATTCTCACTGTGGACTACATCAATATCGAAATGTCCTCAATGTGGAATTTAAAACCCCGGACTATTATTAATAATTTTGACCATCAAACCGCAGGCAAGTGATATCCGATTATCTTGGAATTTGTGAGCCAAAAGCATCCTATTGATTCGAGCAAGATTAAAAGTACAATCAAGAAAAATGGTACCAATTTATTTGTGACATACCTCTATCTATCCGGGCCGGCGTCTCATTCTATCCTGTCCGGGCAGAATTTTAAATCCATGTCCCAGAATTCACCGACCCGATCCAAATAAGCCTGCTCCGAAGTTGAGTTGAGCAGTTTTTTCAACGGTTTTTTGCTCTTTTCAAAGGAGGGTCCCAGATAGCTCCATAATCCCTTCATGCGCCCGATAAGGTGCGCCGGGCCTGAAAAAACCTGTTTGTAACTATTAAAAAGGTCTGCGTGAAAGGTTTTCAATCGTTCACGCATTTGCCTGTCTTGATCTTGGGCCTCGGCGTTTTGGGAATCGAATATCACCCCCTTGATCTGCTCGGGCAAAAAGGGATTGGAGAGAATGCCTCTGCCGATCATGAAACGGCTGATTTGCGGAAACCGCTGCCGGATTTTTTCCCATGATGCCGTGTCCACAATATCTCCGTTATATACCATGGGATGGATACAGGCTTTCATGGCCCCTGCAAAGGCGTCAACATCAGCGGTGCCTGTATACATTTGTTCCCCGGTTCTGGGATGCAGGATAATTTCGTCAAGCGTGTGGGTATTGAACATTGCAATCAGGTCCAAAATCTCCTCCTTGCTTTTACGGCCCAGACGAATTTTAACGCTTAGTGTAGGCTTCATGGCCGGAATCACCCTGGAAAGGAAGGCGTCTATTTTATCCGGATGGGATAAAAGGCCTGAGCCACGCAGTTTTACTGCAATTTTTGAATGGGGGCACCCGAGGTTCCAATTGACTTGAGTATAGCCCATGTTAAAAAGATAATCTCCAAGATAGATAAAATCATCCGGATTATTTCCCAGAATTTGTGGGATCACGGGAAGGGCTATATTCAAAGCCGGAGCCACGTCTTTCAGCCTGGACGGTTTCAGGCGCCTGCTGCTCATGGTGGAGATAAACGGGGCCATGGCCTGGTCAATGCCGGTAAAATGCCGGACATAAACCTGTCTGAACACCACATCGGTAAAGCCCTGCAAAGGGGCCAGTATCAAAACGGGTCGATTATCTGTCATGGGATATTTTTTACTGGGATTACCCTGAATTAAGCTCAAAGACAAATCAATTTTTATTCCGGGGAGTGATCGTGGGGCGTATTATGCTTTCCAATGATGAAGGGCATAATCACTTCAATTTCACCACTTTCCCCCCGTATAAATTCTGCATGGGGGTAGGTGTTTTTGAACACATTAAGCATTTTTCGGTTTTCGGCCAGGACAAGGGCAGTGAACCCGGAATAATTATTTTTCC
>NZ_JBFXHE010000454.1:0-3424 GCF_050177295.1 Desulfobacter sp. | reverse complement strand
GAAAAAAATTGAGGCGATTATTAAACCCTTTAAGCTGGATGATGTCAAAGAGGCCTTGAGCGAAATCGGCATCTACGGCATGACCGTTACAGAAGTCAATGGATACGGCCGTCAGAAAGGGCACAAGGAAATCTACCGAGGCGCGGAATATGTTGTTGATTTTGTTCCAAAAATAAAGCTTGAAATTGTTGTAACCGACGACCGACTTGACGAAACCGTGGAAACCATCCGGTCTGCGACCAACAGCGGTAAAATCGGTGATGGTAAGATTTTTGTGCTGCCGGTTGAACGGGCCATCCGGGTCAGAACCGGTGAAAGCGGAAATGATGCAATTTAACTGACAGGACGCTTTTGCGCCCCATGACAAAACACCCAAATACAGGGGTAACCCATAATATTTTTTATAGAAAGGGATAAAAATGACACCAAAAGACGTATTGGCAATGGCAAAAGAAAACGATGTGAAAGTCGTTGACATCCGCTACATGGACTTCATCGGCACCTGGCAGCACTTCAGTGTGCCTGTGTCGGAACTGACAGAAGCTTCCTTTGAAGACGGGTTCGGATTTGACGGTTCTTCCATGAGAGCATGGCAGAACATTGATAACTCCGATATGAATGTAATTCCTGAAGCAGGTACGGCAAAAATAGATCCGTTTTTCAAAGTACCGACTCTGGTTGTTCTCGGCAACATCCATGATCCCATCACCGGCGAAGGTTACTCCAGAGACCCCCGCGGCATTGCCAAAAGAGCTGAAGCCTATATCAAGAGCACCGGCATCGGCGACACCATTTTCGTAGGCCCCGAGCCGGAGTTCTTTATTTTTTCCAACATCCGTTATTCATCTGATCCCCATGCTTCCTTTTTTGAAATTGATTCCCGGGAAGCATACTGGAACACCGGTGACGGTTCCGAACCCAACCTTGGCTACAAAATCAGACCCAAGCACGGCTACTTCCCCCTGCCGCCCACAGACACCTACCAGGACATGAGAACTGAGATGATGCTGACCCTTCAGGAGCTGGGTATTGACATGGAATGCCAGCATCACGAGGTTGCTACCGCCGGGCAGTCTGAGATTGATCTTCGGTTTGACTCCCTGCTGAATATGGGCGACAAGCTTGCCTGGTTCAAATATGTATTGAGAAATGTGGCTGCAAAATACGGACATTGCGTTACCTTTATGCCCAAGCCCCTCTATGGTGACAAT
Organism: Desulfobacter sp.; assembly: GCF_050177295.1. Taxonomy (NCBI): domain Bacteria; kingdom Pseudomonadati; phylum Thermodesulfobacteriota; class Desulfobacteria; order Desulfobacterales; family Desulfobacteraceae; genus Desulfobacter; species Desulfobacter sp. Next base: position 2,213 of record NZ_JBFXHE010000454.1, on the reverse strand, counting down.
GGTACCGGCATGCACACCCACATGAGTTTCTGGAAAGACGGCGATCCCACATTTGCCGGCAACAAATATGCCGGTATGTCCGACAACGCCCTGTGGGCCATCGGCGGCATCATGAAACACTGCAAAGCCCTGTGCGCCATCACTAACCCCACCACCAACTCCTACAAACGTCTGGTGCCCGGTTTTGAAGCGCCCATCAAACTGGCTTACTCCAGCCGGAACCGTTCTGCTGCCATCCGTCTGCCCATGTACTCAGGATCCCCCAAGGCAAAACGCCTTGAATTCCGTACCCCTGACCCCTCTGCCAACGGTTACATGGCCTTCTCTGCCATTGCCATGGCCATGATTGACGGTATCCAGAACAAAATGGATCCAGGCGATCCAATGGATAAAAACATCTATGATCTGCCGCCAGAAGAACTGGCTGCTATTCCGTCCGCACCTGGCTGCCTTGAAGAAGCCCTTGAATCCCTTAAAACAGATAATGAATTCCTGCTCAAGGGAGATGTTTTCACCAAGGACGTTATTGACTACTGGGTTGACTACAAAATGGAAAACGAAGTTAAACCGGTTATCAGCCGTCCGCATCCCCATGAGTTCTATCTGTACTTTGATATTTAAAAAAAGATACTTAAAAAACCAGCCGCCTGTTGGGGATTGACCTGACAAACGAGCCCGGGAAGTCTTGGCTGTTTCCCGGGCTCGTTTTTTTGTTTTATCTGCCTGTCTGCAACGGGTCTTGGTGCCTGCACTTTTTTAATGCAATCAAAAAGAAAATACGATATATAAACGTCAGCGAAACAGGCCCTGTAACCCAAGATGTCCTGCCTCAAACTATTACAGCAAGGGAGCAGATAACGCAAATATGAAAAATTCCGATCTATCCACGAAATGCATCCTGAAAGTTGTTGTGACACTGATCATCAGTTTTTTTGTTAATTTCTGCTATGCCCAGCAGGTTGCTGCGCCGGATAGCACCGGACGGACCAATGAATTTGAATCCCTTACCCAGCAGCTTATCCAGGATGGCTTTGATCAGGAGAAAACCAAAGCCCTGTTTGCCAATAAAACGGTTTGTTTTGATCCCGGCGGTGTTTCTCTGTTTTTCATCCATTCGGAATCCAGTCTTGACTATGACCAGTTTTCTTCCCAGAAATTCATTGCCAATGCCCAAAAGTACATGGTCGCGCATAAAGATAGCCTTGATAAAGCCCAGGAAGAATTTTCAGTGGACAAAACCATCATTACAGCCATCCTTCTGGTGGAAACCCACCTGGGCGCATACCTTGGCAATCGCACGGTGATAAACACCCTGTCCACCATGGCAGCGCTTACAAACAGATCTCTTGCCGAAAGGGTCTGGCAGGCTATAGCGAATAATAAAAAACCTGAGCGGGCTAATTTTGATAAAAAGGTGGATCAGAAAAGCAGGTGGGGATATGATGAGCTTAAGGCTCTGATCAGCTATGCCAATCGCGAGGGACTGGACCCCGTTGCCATTAAAGGGTCTTACGCCGGAGCCATGGGTATCCCTCAGTTCATGCCTTCCAACGCTTTGAAGCTGGCAATGGACGGCGATAAGGACGGGCGGGTGGATTTGTTTGACCACGATGACGCCATTTTTTCCGTAGCCAACTATTTAAAACACTACGGCTGGAAATCAGGCCTCGGTCGTCAGCGCCAACACGAAGTTCTGTTTCAGTACAACCATTCCAACTATTATGTGGACGCACTGCTCAAGATTTCAGATAAGTTAAAATAACGAAAACTGTCTGACCCGCAACAAAAAAAACATCGGAAAAAAATTAAATGACACCCAAAAAACTCCTTTTATATGTCCTTCTCATTGTCGGCCTCTCCTTTGTCCTGACCATGCTTGCCCTGATAGACCTGCTAAAAAAAGATTTCCCCACACCAAAAGAAAAATTTATCTGGCACCTTGTGGCCATCGTTCCGGTCATTGGCTGGCTTTTCTATTTTGCCCTGGGAGCCAAAAAGGGCACCCGTAAAAACTTTGATTCATAGTAACTCAACTTTCGGGATTCGCTAATCGTTAAAATATACTAAAATTACAATAGGATATATGTTTATTGTCCCAGTCGGTAGTAAAAACTATGGACTTTAGTCCAAGACTTTTAGTATCTGAATTGTATGAGGTCATATCGAAAAGGTTCACATACGGTACATGATTTAAAAGTCCATTTAGTGTGGGT
>NZ_JBFXHE010000453.1:0-3431 GCF_050177295.1 Desulfobacter sp. | reverse complement strand
TGTCGGACTGATGGTAGGCATCAACCTTGACACCGATGAAATCATTGCGGTTCGGGTAACAACCCACTCGGAAACGCCCGGCATTGGTTCCAGGGCCAAAGAGGACCTGTCCTTTGTTTCCCAGTTTGCCAGCAAGTCCATGTCCGCGAAATTCGGCCTTAAGAAAGGCGGCGGAGAAATTGACGCCATGTCCGGTGCAACGGTCACGTCAGCTGCTGTCAGCCAGGCTGCAATTGCAGCCCAGGAGCTGTACAAAAAACTGAAACCTGAAATCGTTAAACATATCGCTAACTAAGGGCACTCAGGAGAGATAATTATGGCACAATCCCTGGTAAAAGAATTTACAAAAGGTCTGTGGGCGGAAATTCCTCCGTTCCGGCTGGTTCTCGGGCTTTGTCCCGCCCTTGCCGTATCCAAGACCGTAGAAAATGGAATCGGCATGGGGGTGGCCACCACCTTTGTTCTGGTCTTCTCAAATATTTTGATCTCCATGCTCAGAAATGTAATTCCCTCAAAGGTCAGAATTGCCTGCTACATTGTTATTGTGGCCACATTTGTAACCATTGTGGAACTTATGATGCAGGCATATACCTATGAGCTGTTTCTGAAATTGGGTATCTTCATACCCCTGATCGTTGTAAACTGTATTGTACTGGGCCGGGCGGAAGCGTTTGCCAATAAAAACTCAATGCTCCCCTCTGCGGCTGACGGCCTTGGCATGGGTATTGGCTTTACCATGTCCCTGGCAGCACTTGGGGCTGTACGTGAGCTCATCGGGGCCGGCACGCTGACAGTATGGGGAGGTTCTCCCATCTTCACCATCGGTCATGGATATATTCCCTTTAAATTTATGCTTGAGGCACCGGGCGCATTTATTGCTCTGGGACTGATGCTCTGCCTGATGAATCTCATCGGGCAAAAATAAGGTAAGGAGATTTATAACATGGGTGATTTATTTGTTCTGGCAATCAGCTGTATTTTCATCAACAATATTCTCCTTGCCCAATTCTTAGGCAACTGTCCTTTTCAGGGCACCACCAAGAAAATGGAGACAGCCATTGGCATGGGAATGGCAGTTATATTTGTTCTGGTCATGGCAGGCATGCTAACCTGGATTGTAGACGCATACCTGCTTAAAGCGCTGAACATTGAATATCTGGGCACAGTGTCCTTCATTTTGCTTATTGCCGCCCTGGTTCAGTTTGTGGAAATGTTTTTAAAAAAAAGTATTCCGGGACTGTATGCAGGCCTGGGTATCTTTCTTCCACTGATCACAACCAACTGCGCGGTTATGGGTGTGTGTCTGATCAATATCAAGGAAGAATACACCTTTATTGAGGCCACAGTATCCTCTTTTTCCTATGCCGTAGGTTTTGGTCTTGCTCTGGTTCTGTTTGCCGGCATCAGAGAACGGATCATCCTTGCCCGAGTGCCCAAACCCTTGCAGGATACCTCCATCGGTCTTGTGAGTGCGGGCCTGCTTGCATTGATCTTTACCGTTTTCAGAGGCATGGTTTAGTTTAACAAAACACAAAAAAAATAAGGTGATTGTATGATTCCAGCTATACTGTTAATGCTGGGCATTGGCGCAACATGCGGCATTGTGCTCAGTCTAGCCTCCAAAATATTTTATGTGTATGAAGATCCCAGAATCGCACAGGTAGAAAACAATCTTGCAGGTGCCAACTGTGGCGGTTGCGGGTATGCGGGCTGTTCTGCAGCTGCAGCAGCAATCGTATCTGGTAAAGAACCCCCGACCGTTTGTATTGTCAATTCAAAGGAAGGCGTTGAAGCGGTTTCCCTGATCATGGGCGTTTCTGCAGGTGCTGCTGAAGCGCCCATGTCTTACAATATGTGTGAGGGCGGCAATCGGGCCGCTGATAAATACCACTATATGGGTGTTTCATCATGCAAAGCCATGGCTGCCATATTTGGCGGACACAGAGTTTGTACGGTTGGCTGCATCGGTCTTGGAGACTGTATCAAGGCCTGTCAGTTTGGTGCGCTTTACATGGGACCGGATGGTTATCCCGTGGTTGATGACGCCAAATGCGTTGGCTGTGGCGCATGCCAGAAGGCCTGCCCCAAAGATATTATTCAAGTCAAGACCCTGAGCGAAAAACTAATGGAATTCAATCAGGAGCAAGGTGCTCTGGCACCTTGCGCCCAGACCTGCCCTGCTGAAATCAATATTCCGAAATATATCAGTGAAATAAAAGCCGGAAAATATGCCGAGGCGGTTCAGACCATACGCATGAGAAACCCCCTTCTCCTTTCCTGCGGAAGGGTATGTCCTCATCCCTGTGAAGATATGTGCAGAAGGGGTATTGAGGATGAACCGGTTTCCATTAACCAGCTCAAACGCTTTGTGGCTGACTATGAAATGAATTCCGGTTCCCGGATTCCCATTACTTGTGCCCCTGATACCGGTAAAAAGGTCGCTGTAATTGGCGGCGGGCCTGCCGGACTTTCCTGTGCATATTTTTTAAGGCGCCTCGGTCATCAGGTCGATATCTTTGACGCTATGCCAAAACTTGGCGGTATTATCAGATACGGCATCCCAGAGTACAGACTTCCTAAAAAGGTTCTGGATTGGGAAATCCAGGGAATTCTCGATTTAGGAATCAAGGCCTTTACCCAAGTTAAATTCGGAGTAGACTTTGGACTAAGCTCTTTGGTAGCCTCCGGATACAACGCCATATTCATGGGAATTGGTGCCTGGAAGGATTATGCCCTTGGCATTGAAGGGGAAGAGCTTGACGGATGTTATAAGGGAATTGAATGGCTTTCGAGATTTTCCAGCGGTCAGGAAATGAAGATAGGAAAAACCGCTGCTATCGTCGGTGGTGGGAACAGCGCCATTGACTGCGTCAGAACACTGAAGCGGCTGGGGCTTGAAAAAGTGTACATTGTTTACAGAAGAACCCGGAAGGAAATGCCTGCCAATGCAGTGGAAATTCATGCAGCCGAAGAGGAAGGCATTGATTTTGTATTCCTTGCAGCCCCCACACGGGTTATTGGAGATGAAAACGGCAAAGTTAAAGGCCTTGAATACCTGAAGATGGAACTGGGTGAACCGGATAAATCCGGTAGAAGACGGCCTGTACCGGTTGAAGGATCTGAAACCGTACTGGACGTTGATATGGTTATCTCTGCCATCAGTCAGGCACCGGATCCCTCTTTTAAAGATACTGATCCAACTCCGAAAATAAAAGATCTGGAATTGACCCGCTGGAATACCATTGACAATAATCCTGAAACCTTGCAAACTTCAATCCCATATATTTTCACCGGGGGTGATTCAGCAACCGGACCTTCCCTTGTTGTTACTGCCATTGGCGGCGGAAGGCGTGCCGCCCGCGCCATCGACCTGTTCCTGAAAGGAAAACCGGTTGAACCGGTCGAGAATTCCTTACTGGGAAAAAGAATCC
>NZ_JBFXHE010000452.1:0-3432 GCF_050177295.1 Desulfobacter sp. | reverse complement strand
ATTGCAGACAAGATGGTCGGAATAGTAAAATCCGCATCCATGATCAGAAAAATGTTTGAGGAAGGCATCCGGATGAGAAAACAGTTCGGGGCTGATAATGTGTTTGATTTTTCTTTGGGAAATCCCGATGTACCGCCGCCGCCGGTGGTCAGGGAAACGGTTCTGGCCCTGACCAACGATGCATCAACCTCCCATGGATATATGCCCAATGCAGGATACCCCTGGGTGCGCCAGGCCATAGCCGATTACCTGAACGCCCAGTGCGGCGTTGGAATGACTTCGGATTTGGTGATCATGAGTGTGGGGGCCGCAGGCGCTTTGAATGATACCTTGAAAGCCCTGGTCAATCCCGGCGAAGAGATCCTGGTGCCGGCCCCCTATTTTGTGGGGTACAACCAATACGCCTTTATTGTCGGGGCCAGCCTTAAAACCGTCTCTACCAGACCCGACTTTCATCTGGATCTTGGGGCCATTGACGCAGCCATTAATAAAGATACCCGCGTCATGCTCATCAATTCCCCCAATAATCCCACGGGCGTGGTTTATACCAGACAGGAGCTGGACGAACTGGGTCAGCTTCTGGAAAAGAAAAGCCGGGAGTTTGGTAAACGCATCTACCTGCTTTCGGACGAACCCTACCGCAAGATCGCCTATGATGTGGATGTGCCCTGGATGTTTGGCGTATATGACCATACTATTGTTCTGACCTCCTATTCCAAGGAGCTCTCCCTGGCTGGCGAACGTGTGGGATATCTTGCGGTTCATCCCGGGGCTGAAGATGCGGAACTGATTGCGGTAGCTGCGGGTGTGGCCAATACCATGATGTTTGTCAACGCCCCGGCCCTGTTCCAGCAGGTGGTGGGAAAACTGCAGGGCGTGTGTGTGGATATCGACATCTACCGCAAACGCAGGGATATAATTTGTGAGGGACTTGCGGCGACAGGCTACGAGTTCAACATCCCCGACGGTGCATTCTATCTGTTCCCCAGGACCCCCATTGAAAATGATGTGGAATTTACAGGTCTGCTTAAAAAAGAAAACATCCTGGCCGTTCCCGGCTCCGGATTTGGCGGCCCCGGCCATATCCGGCTCTCCTATGCTGTGCCTGAACAGACCATTGTAAATTCAATGGCCGGGTTCAAACGGGCTATGGAACAGGCTCAAAAACTAAAATAAATTGATTTTTATTTGATCTTTTGGCATGTTACTGTCCGCAGAAACGAATAAACTATGATTTAAGGCTTTATATAAAAAATATGGATGCAAAACGATTAACACTGGGAAACGAGGCATTGGCCTATGGTTTGCTGAAAAACGGCTGCCAGATGGCCTGCGCCTACCCGGGTACCCCGTCTTCGGAAATTTTGTCCGCTGTTGTTTCCTTGAAAAAGGAGATGGATCTGGATATTCACGCCCAGTGGGCAGTGAATGAAAAAGTGGCATTTGAAACCGCTTACGCAGGTGCCCAGGCAGGGCTTAGAACAGCGGTTGCCATGAAACAGGTGGGCCTGAATGTCGCTGCCGACCCCCTGATGAGTTCCGTATATTTAGGTGTCAAAGGCGGTTTTCTGGTGATCAGCGCCGATGATCCCGGTCCCCACTCTTCCCAGACCGAACAGGACTCACGCCTGATGGCGGTCATGGCCAAGCTGCCGGTGCTGGACCCGGATTCCCCGGTCCAGGCTGTAGAACTTGCCGGTATTGCCTTTGAACTGTCCGAGGCCTTTGAGATTCCGGTGATGCTGCGGCCCACCACCCGGGTGTGTCACTCCCGCCAGAGCATGGACGTGGAAAAAATTGAAATGACGCGGCGTGGGGCAGCCTTTGAAAAAAATCCGGGCAGATGGGCGGCCACGCCTAAATTCCGGCTCCAGCTCCATAAGGAACTGGAAGCCAAACTTGCCAAAATCGCAGACTACGAACCCACCCGCCCCCGGCTGGTATCCGGCACGGCCAACGGTTGTGGACAGGCCATTGTCGTGGCAGGAGTGGCTGCGGCCAATGCCAGGGACATTATCAAGGAAAGAAACCTGGATATCCCCGTGTACCAGGTGGTTCAGCCCTTTCCTTTACACAAGGAATTCATCAGGGAAATGGACACCTACGACGAAATCCTGGTGCTGGAAGAAACCTGGGGCGTCATCGAGATGCAGCTGGCAGACAAAACCCGGGTCAAAGGGAAAAACACGGGCTTTATCTCTCCTGTGGGCGAACTATTGCCCGAAAACGTGGAAGAACGGATCTGCGCCTTTGCCGGTGTGGATTATCAGGCCCCGCAGATCACCATGCTGCCGGGACGACGTCCCACCCTGTGCGCAGGCTGCCCCCACCGGGCCAGCTTTTTTGCCATTAAAAAGGCTGCACCCAAGGGTATCTTCACCAGCGACATCGGATGCTACACACTGGGCTGCAACCTCGGGGCCGTGGACACGGTCACCTGTATGGGAGCAGGGATCAGCCAGGCTGCCGGCTTCACCATTGCCTATGCCAAAAACGAAAAGCAACCGCCTGTTTTCTCCACCATTGGCGACTCCACATTTTTCCATTCCGGTATTCCCGGGTTGATCGAAACCGTCACCAAAAAGATCCCGTATGTCCTGGTGATTCTGGACAACCGCACCACGGCCATGACCGGGCACCAGCCAACACCGGCCTCGGGACGGGACGCCTCGGGCGATCCCTGCGTTGCCGTGAATATTCCTGCCATTGTCAAAGGCTGCGGGGTGAACTTCATTAAAATTGCAGATCCGTATGATCTGCCGGCATTTATCGACATTCTCAAAGAGGCAAACGCCTATTGCAAAGAAAACGGACCCGCCGTGGTCATTGCCGAACATCCTTGTCTGCTGAACATGGACAGGGCTGAACTCAACGCATCCTTTAAAAAAGTCATCGTAAACAGGGATATCTGTGACGGCTGCGGATATTGCGTAAGCCAGTTTGAATGCCCGGCTATAGGCCTGAATAATGAGAGCGAACAGGTCTGCATTGACCCTGGGCTTTGCACCGGATGCGCGGTCTGTTCCTTTGTCTGCCCCAAGGGCGCACTTGTACTTGAAAGCCAGGAGTAAATATCATGTCAAATAATCAGCAGATTATCATTTCAGGTCTGGGCGGGCAGGGCGTTCTTTTTATTACAAAACTGCTTGCAGGCGCTGCCATGGCAGACAATCTTCCTGTACTTACATCGGAAACCCACGGCATGGCCCAGCGGGGCGGCAATGTAATTTCCTATCTAAAAATTGGTGATTTTTCAGGACCCCTGATCCGGCCTGCCACGGCAGATACCCTGATTGCCCTTAAAGCAGAAAGTTTTGCCCTTCATTCCTATTTTCTTAAACCCGGCGGTCTGGCCGTGGTGAACAGCTCCAATCCTGTTGAAGATGGCAGATACCGGGTATTTTTTGGAGACGCCACGGCCCTGGCTGAAAA
>NZ_JBFXHE010000451.1:0-3449 GCF_050177295.1 Desulfobacter sp. | reverse complement strand
CCTGCCTAATGCTCTGTTTTTCCGAACCGTTCCCCCCATGAATATTTTTCCGTTCATGGCAATATAAACACCGGGGCAAGCCTTTTGAACCGCGCCCAGGGCACAGCCGATATTAAAAACCGCGTCCGTGGCACTGAACACGGCAGGAAGAAGAGCGCCCGTGAGCACAACGGTTTTACCCTTTGCGCCGCCATGGGCGATGATATGCCTGGCTGTTTCGGGCATGGTATCTGTTCCGTGGGTGATAATAATCATCCTGCAGGGGTCTGCCGCAACGGTTTGGGCGATACGTTCCCTGTCCTCATCTGTTAAATCAAGGCTGTCTTTACGCATGAGTGATGTAATGGTGTAAGGGAGTTGCAGGTTGAACTGGCGCAACACCTCAATGGCGTTGGGAGGCCCTACTTCATATTCACTTTTTGCATCAAAATAAATTTTATCAATGGTTCCGCCGGTAGCAATAATTGAAATTGTGTCCATGTGTGTGTCCCTCGTAAAGCCCATTATTTTTTTTGGAGAAAAATTTGAAAGTTTATCTGTTTTGTATGAATATTTCGATATAAAATCAATAATCGGCATGTTAACCGTTCGTAAAATGTGCCATTTATTTTCTTCAAATCCCTTAAAAAAGGTAAATAAACATGATAAACAGCAGATCAGGGAAAACAGATCAATGACACCAGCCATTAATACCGCCAGAAAAGCAAAAGTTGATTTTAGGATCCATTAACTGTTAATGACAAAAATATTGGAAAACTTAATGAAGAAAATAGAGTTGAAAAGAATTGTTGATTTAGCATTATGGTTTTTATTCTGTTTTATTCTGGGCACCGGGCTGATGATTCATTACAGGCTTGTGCCGGGCTTTCAGGGCGGTTCCGGCGCTAATTTTTTTTGGATATCCCGTCATGGATGGGGAAATATTCATTTCTGGGCTGCCTGCCTTTTCACTGCAGCGTTAAGTTTTCATCTTTATCTGAATTTGAGTACCATCAAGATGATCATTGCAGGCAAGTCAAGCCGGAAGGCCGCAATCCTGTTCGGCATTGGAATTCTGATTGTGCTGTTTTTTCTTATGTTTCCTGTATTCCAGGGACAAAACGGATATGGGGATAATAGAAATTATCACCGCGGACAGCAGGCCGATCATTTATTCAGATAGTGCAAAAGATTCTTTTTAACCCAATTCCAGTTAAGATATATATGGTAGATTGCAAGAATAACAACGACCCATCCGCATTTGTGAAGCAATTCAAATATCAAACGCGGCAGGAGATCATGAAGCGCTCCGGATATGGCTTGCATTAACAGAAAAATGAATAGCAATGGGTTAACTATCGTGAGTTGCTTTTGTTTAGTCATAAAAATAGTCTCCATATTTTATTTCTCTGATAATTTTTCCGGCAACCCTTCAACAAAAAGTCTGATTTCATCCCGGACACGTTTGTAAACAGCCAGCTTTTCATCTTCTGTAGTTAGATTTTTAATTAATTCCGGTGGGTTGTCAAAAGTTTGGCAAATAACATTTACCTCAGCTGAAAAGCTGGGGCATTTCTGCGCTGCTGTATCACATACCGTGATGACACAATCAATATCTTTTTGCAGAAAATCCTTAACTGCATGGGTTTCATGGCCAGATATGTCAACGCCTGCCTCTTTCATTACCTTAACGGCAAGCGGGTCAAGGGGGCCGGTGCTGATTCCTGCTGAAAAAGCGTTAATTTTATCCGGATAAAGGTAACGTGCCCAACCTTCAGCCATTTGACTGCGACAAGTATTCATTTCACAAACAAAAAGTACATTTTTTTTTGACATCGTTACCTACTCCGCTCTTAAAAGGTCTTTAACCAGAGAAATTTAAAATATACATAGCAAATAATTGTTAGGCGAGTATGAGAGAATTAACTTAACTGGAGATTAATTCTACGTTATCCGCATTCTACCGTCCCTGGCAAACAAGTCTTTAGTGGACACGTACATAATTGTGTACGGGTCATATTTATAATTGCTGTGCTGCTCTTTCAATTCTTGACTTTTCCCCGGATGGCGAATAGATTTACCCGATTCGCAATTTAACAGATTGAGCTCCTTGTTATTGAGCCCTTTCCAGGGGAGAAGAAATGCTATGCAACTTGAGGGATATTCGAAATTAAAGCGTATCCACTGACCACCCTGTCCAGTATTTCCACCCCCGTGTACACGGGATCTTTTTCCGGGGCACTGGCCCTGCGATCCATGATAAAGGTATCCCAGGCCATTTCCCAGGTCAATTATGTCATCCATTCCGGCGAAGGGGTGGTGTTTAATGCCCAAAATAATGACGCAGAAAAATAAACCAAACACCGTTTTGGTGATCATTGCCATGGCAGCCGAGGCTGCACCATGTATTGAAGCCCTGGGTCTGAAACCCGAGGAAGATGTGTTTGACCGGCGCCTGCCCATGAAGGCCTATTGCGGCCATCGGGGCGGAATCCGGCTGATGCTGGCCACCAACGGTATTGATCCCCGGTTCGGCGTGGACCAGGTCGCAACCCAGCCGGCTGCCGTGTCTGCCTATGCCGCCATTCAGCGGTTTGACCCGGATATGGTGATCAACGCGGGCACAGCCGGCGGATTCAAACGGGCCGGACTTGAAATCGGGGAGACTGTGATCTCCCGGGACAGCCTCAAATTTCATGACCGGCGTATCCCATTGGCCGGATTTGACGCATACGGCATCGGCAGTTACCCCTGTGCGGACATGGTACAGATGGCAGAGGCGCTCGGGTTGAAAACAAAAGGGATATCAACGGGTAATTCCCTGGATATGACCCCCACGGATTTGGAAATGATTGAAAAAAACCATGCAGCCATCAAGGAGATGGAAGCGGCTGCCGTGGCCTGGGTGGCCTGGACCATGGAAAAACCGTTTATGGCACTTAAAACCATTTCTGATTTTCTGGATTCTCCCGAAAAGTCGGAAAAGCAGTTTTCCAGGAATCTGGTCCAAGCCGCGAAAAATTTAAGCTGCCAGTTGACCCGTGTTCTCGATTACCTGGACAGCTTAGGCAAATCCTAATTACCAAACAGGCTCTAATTGGGGATATCATAATTTGTTGTGGGCTTGGGGCCCATGTGAGTTGTATCGAATTTAAACGTATCAATACCGGGAGCGGGAATGAAAAAGAACACCATACTATTATCGTTGATTATTGCGTTGATATTAACCCTGAGCGGCTGCCGCGTTGATTTTGATTCAGACGATCCGCAATCTGAAACCGACAACATGAAAACCATAACCATCGGCGCACTTCTTCCTTTGACAGGAACCTGGAGCGAGCCTGGCCAGGGTGCAAAAAAGGCCCTTGATGTAACCCTTTCCATGGTAAATTATTTTCTGGAACCATCGGAACAGAAATTTGAACTAGATATACGCGACACCCAAAGCAATGGTGAAAAAGCCCTGCAGG
>NZ_JBFXHE010000450.1:0-3474 GCF_050177295.1 Desulfobacter sp. | reverse complement strand
TATATGTCAGGTTGTTTTTTGCCTCTATGACCACTTGCCTGGACTGATGATTTTACTCTGCCGCCTGCATTTTTGTGGGTAGAGGACAGATTTGAAGGCCTGATCGTTACTTTGGAAATTCTATCCAGTTCGGCGCCAAGGCGGGATAATTTTTCTTCCAGTTCACGTCCCCTGCGGTCAATAAGGAAAACAGAGGTTCCTTTATTGATACGCCTGCCTTTTGGGGAAGATAAAAAGTATTTTCCTTTCTTGGGGATGGCCCGGGTCACCTTCTGGATTTGGTGAAAGGTCTCTTCTTCATATCCGATGCGTAACAGATCCCCCGGCAGAAGCGCCTCCCTTGAAATAAAATATGGATCTTCAGGATTCTTTATCCGGCCTAAAAACAGGCCGGATCCGGTTTCAGACGCATGCTCCAGAGGATTTAACATCCGATGGGATAACAGGTTGTAATGGCTGCCCTGTCTTCCCAAAGCATATTCTAAAAACGATAGGGCCTGTTTTTTCTGGTCCGGCGCATCCCTGAGCAGTTTATACGCCATCACCGTGTAGTAAACATAATGGGGGCTTTTTTTTCTGCCTTCAATTTTCCAGGTACTGATGTTGGGAATCTCCTTGAGCACCTTGGCCAGTACATCCGCTGACAGATCCAGGCATGAGAAATACCGGGCCTTTTTCCCATTTTGTTCATACAGCCGCCGGCAGGGCTGAACGCAACGACCCCGCAGCGCACTTTTGCCGCCAAACCAGGAACTCCAGTAACACCGGCCTGACACGGAATAGCAGAGCGCGCCATGGACAAACACCTCTATATCCATGGTTTCGGGTGCAGCCGCTGCCATGGCCCTGATGTCATCAAGGCTGAATTCCCTGGGCAGCACCACCCGGGAAAAACCAGCCTTTTGGGCGGCCTCAAGTCCGGCAGGATGGGTGCAGTTGCCCAGGGTGGACAGGTGGAGTTTTCCTTTGAATCCAGCTTGCCCGGCAAGACTGATCATGGCTGTATCCTGGATAATCAGGGCATCGGCATCCGCATGCCGGGCCAGCTTGTCAATAATACGAAGTACCTTGTCGGTTTCGGATTCCTTAATTATGGAGTTAAAGGCAACATACACCTGAATCCCTTTTGAATGGGCCAGCTTGGTCAGTCTTGCCAGTTCTTCAATGGAAAAATTGCCGGCTTCCATGCGGGCGGAAAATATTTTAAGGCCGCAGTAAATCGCGTCTGCACCAGCCGCTATTGCAGCAAGAAAAGAGTGAGTATCCCCGGCAGGTGCCAGAATTGTCGGCTGTTTTGATGGTTGGCAGGTCATAGGTCCTTCAATGCCCAGGTATGGGTAAATAGTTATTTAATATTGCAATTTTAGGCAATAATGTCAGAATATCATTTTTTTGTTGTAAAAGCAGGCCTGGTAAACATTTAAAAGATCATAGCAAAATAATGAGGAGGGCACATGTTTGCAATTCATGATGAAAACGGTTATGCCGAGTCCGTTGAAGGCATTGAGATGAAAACTCTGGTGTATGGGGATAAGACGCTTCTGGTCCGGTTTAAAATGACCAAAGGGGCTCTGCTCCCCTCCCACACCCATCCCCACGAGCAGACCGGGTATCTTGTTTCCGGCCGCATTAATCTTTACATTGGAAGTGAATGCAGCAATGCCGGACCCGGAGATTCCTGGTGCGTTGAGTCCGGTGTGGCGCACCGTGCTGAAGTCCTGGAAGACAGCGTTGCCATTGAGGTCTTTTCACCGGTACGGGAAGATTACCTGCCCGGAACCTGAACCAATCCATGGACTTTTTGCCACCGCTAAAAGGGGAATATACTTTTAAGCGTCAGACATGCAGATTTTACAGGGTTTGTAGCCCTGGGCGTCAGCCTCTTCTTTTGTGGTAAACTCCATGCTGCAGTTTTTACCGCTGGCAAAATTACATGCTACGCTGTGGAAAACCAGGGTCTCGATATTCCCTTTAAATTGGACACGCGCACCTGCCGCTAGCACCTCTTCGGGTGCAGGCGTTTCCGTAACCTGAGAGGAGGAAATTGGAGGGGGTGATGCTTTTTCCTCCGGCTGTGCGTCCTGTTGTTTGTCTGCACTTTTTTCTTCTGTTTTTATTGGGGTTTCCGGTGCGGGGTCGGTTGATTGTGTGTCAGGAACCGGCTTGGTCTGGTTTTCTGATTTCCCGGTGGTTTCCTTGTTTAGTTCCTCTTGCTGTGTTTGAGGTGGCTCCGCCTTTGCCTGGTTGCCACTATTGTCGGATTGCTTGAGTTCCTCAATGCCAAGATATACTGCAAGTGCACCGCCAATAACCATTAATACAGGAACCAGTCCTGCCGCAAAGTTTAAAAAATTCATGAAATTAAATGAAAAGCCCGAGATACCAATAAGTAGTAGCAGGGCACCGGTGATAAATTTTTTCATACATCCGCTCCATAGAAGTGTCTGGTCTGTTAAAATAAGGATCAGGATTTCAAGGCCAAGGCCGTATGCTAACCCTTTTTAGGGTAAATTTTGCTGAATTGTCAAGGCAATGGCTTAAAAATTGACACTGAAATGGCGAAATAAAAGAAAAAAGATTATTTTGTTAAAATTTTGGCGTTATTTTTTCAAGTCCCTTACAGCACAGCCAGGATAAAGTAACCGACCGGCAGAAAATATAGAATACCCCGTACCATGGGAGAAAAACTTTTTTGTCCCGTAAACACCACAATACATAATCCTGCAAACACAGACGCCCCTCTGAACCCCATGGAAAGATAACTCCAGCGCAAAATTGTTGTACTAAATCCAGCCAGAACAACAGCTCCCGAAAGAATTAGGACCGCAAGCGTACACAGCCTGACAATGGTTAGACTGTGATCCGGCTCTTTTGTAAACAAGCGCCGAATTCCATCCATATAAATATTGGTGGTAACCCCAAGGATCAGGCCTGCGCCGGTACCCAGAACTGCCAGAAGCAGTACGGCAGAGCAAAAAGCAGCCATGACCGGGGGCAGAGTATATTGAAAGAAAAAGGGCAGTGCCTGGGCGCTGTTGCCTTCAAGTTCCGGACAGTTGGCCCTGAGAAAAAGTCCCACAATAATACCTAAAATGCCGATGGGGGGGATGACAATGGCAGTAAGAAATGCACCATTTCTGGCTTCCCGTATGGTTTTAGCTGAAAAAATAGCCTGCAAGTAAATTTGGGTGGATAAAACGCCCGTGATCATGGAAATAATATCGATAGTCGTTGTTTCGATACCATTGGAGAAGAAATTGAAAAAATCACTGGTTCTGGGTAATTGGGCTGTAATGCCGGTGACCCCTCCGCCTTTGATCAGCGCAATGGTTGCGCAGACGATCATGATGGCGTACAGCAGGAAAAATTTGATTTTTCCCACCATGCCAGCACCGGAAATCCCGCCTGAAATGACAAAAAATCCCATAAGTACCATGGTAATAAACAAAGAGACCGGCAACGGGAAGTGGAATA
>NZ_JBFXHE010000449.1:0-3490 GCF_050177295.1 Desulfobacter sp. | reverse complement strand
CAAGCTCTTCCGTGGACTCGTAGAGTTCCACCCGGCTTTTAATACCCGTATCTTTGGTAAAGGTGTCCATATAGTCCTCGGGCATATATTCACTCCAGATCAGAACACGAAGTTCATCTGCAGCAAACAAGGCAGCCGGAAACTGCAGGAACACGGCAAACACCAGCAATACGGTCAGGGTTAATTTTTTCATTTTTGTTCTCTCCTTGAGTTTTATTGTTAAATTATTTTTTGTTGGAAATCCGTTGTGACAGGATAACCAGCGTGATGGTTACAAAAATTCCCACGGTTGACAAGGCATGGATTTTGGGCGTGATGCCCCGGTGCACTTCAGCGTAGATATAAAGGGGCAGGGTGACCGAGGTGGGCCCGGCCGTGAAAAAGCTGATGATAAAGTCGTCCAGGGACAGGGTTAAGGCCAGCATGGCCCCGGACACGATGCCCGGCATCATCAATGGCAGCAGCACATGGCGGAAGGTATACCAGTTGGAGGCGTACAGATCCCTTGAGGCCTCTTCAATCTCATTGTTAAAGGATGCAAGCCGGCTTCTGACCACCAGGGCCACAAACGCCACCTGGAAGGTGACGTGCCCGATGATCATGGTCACAAGTCCGGGTTCAAATATGGAAGATATAGCGCGCAGGCAGGTAAACGCAATGACAAGGGCCCCGGCAAAAACAATCTCCGGGGTGATGACCGGCAGATACAGGTTGATGTCAAAAAAGGTCATTATTTTCTTTGACCAGGGATAGCGGGAAAGGCCCATGGCAAGGGCCGTGCCCAGGATTGTGGCAATGGTGGTGGAAACCACTGCTAAAATGGCGGTATTGATGCAGGCCTCAATGACCAGTTTATCATGGAGCAGTTTTGCATACCAGCCCAGGCTGAACCCGCCCCAGTGGATGCCGAAACGCGACTTGTTAAATGAGTAGATAATGACAGCCAGCAATGGCGTGTAAAGAAACGCATAGGTTGCCGCGGCAAAAATTTTGTAACGCAGGCCCAGCTTAAACATTATATCACCTCCATTTTTTCGCCTTTGCGGTTCAAAATGACCAGGGCAATAAGGGTTAAGGACATGAGCGCAAGACTGACAGCCGCCCCAAAGGGCCAGTCACGGCTTTTGCCGAACTGCTGCTGGATCAGGTTGCCCACCAGCATATATTTTGCACCGCCCAGAAGATCCGGGATCAGGAACATGCCCATGGCCGGCACAAAGGTCAGAATGGCGCCAACCGAAAGCCCGGGCAGGGTCTGGGGTAAAATGGCCTGGTGGAACACCCGCCACTTGCCGCAGTACAGGTCATTGGCCGCTTCAACCAGGCTCCAGTCCAGTTTTTCCACACTGGAATACAACGGCAGGGCCACAAAGGGCAGAAACGCGCTGATCATGCCGAGATAGACCGCAAGGGAGCTGGGGTACAAAGGACTTCCCGGCGGTATAAGGTGCAGCAGGGCCGCAAGCTTTGCAATGGGCAGGCCCGGTGCAAGAACGATCTGCCAGGCATAGGTCCGGATCACCAGATTGGTCCAGAAGGGGATGATCAGGGCCGTGAGCCACAGGTACCGGGTCGCCTTGTCCCTTGTTGAGATAAAAAAGGCTAAAGGGTAGGACAAAATGATGCAGACGATTGTGGTGATAAATCCGGCAATGATTGAGCGCAGCAGGATTTTTAAGTAATCCGGGCTCCAGCCGAACAGGCTGTATCCTGCCAGCCGTTTGTAGTTTTCCAGGGTAAAGACCCATTCGATCTCGCCGTAGGCGCCCCGGGTGGTAAAACTGATCACAATCAATGACAATGCAGGTATGGAAAGAAAGAGCATGATCCACAGCATGCCCGGAGAAATGCGCAGAAGGCTCTTGGTTCTGATTTTTCCGGGTGTTGACAGTTCACCGTAGAGTATTTCTGGTTTATCTATGATTTTCACCGGCCTGTAACTCCTTGCATTCTTAAATATTCATATTCAAACATGGCGTGTATCAGTCATCTATGGTCACCAACGCTTCCTGCAGCAGCTCCACCCAGATCTCGTCTCCGATTTCGATTTTGCGGTGGGGGGCTGTCCTCATGCGCAGGTTGCCGGTCTCAAGGGTGATATTCTGATAGGTACCCCGGTAGTATTTTTCAATGACCCGGGACCGGATACCGTTCCGGGCAGGTTTTTCCGGGCGCAGCCGGATGCCTTCGGGCCGGATGACCAGGGATCCCTTTTTCCATTCAGGCATGGTGTCCGGCACAAAATCGCCAAAATCTGCCCGGAGGACATTGTCCTGGCGTTCAACCTCAAAGATATTTGCAGTGCCGATGAATTGCGCAACAAACCGGCAGCTGGGATGGTTGTATATTTCGGAAGGTGTGCCGCACTGCAGGATATGTCCGTCTTTCATGACGGCAATACGGTCCGAGACCGTCAATGCCTCTTCCTGGTCATGGGTGACCAGAATAAAATTTTTCTTAAGCCGCAGCTGTAGCCGGCGAAGCTGTTCCTGAAGCTGGACCCGCAACTTGGCGTCCAGGGCGGACATGGGCTCATCCAGCAGCAGAATTTCCGGCTCACAGATCAGGGCCCTGGCCATGGAGACCCGCTGGCGCTGTCCGCCGGAGAGCTGGTCCGGGTACCGGTCCGCAAAATTTTCAAGTTCCAGCATCCCAAGCATTTTTGCCACCCTGGGGGCAATTTGTGTTTCCGGCACTTTTTGCGCGCGCAGGCCAAAGGCAATATTGTCGTAGTTCTTCAGGTGCGGGAAAAGCGCATAGCTTTGAAAGACAGTATTCACCGGGCGTTTATTGGCCGGAATATCAAGAATGGGATTCCCGTTTAAAAACAGATTGCCGTCGGATGCGGTCTCAAGACCTGCAATAATTCTTAAAAGGGTGGTCTTGCCGCAGCCGGACGGGCCAAGAAGGGTAAAAAGTTCTCCTTGGTTGATGCGCAGATCTACATTATCAAGGGCCTTCACCTCTCCATAATTTTTGTGTAAAGCAAATGCTTCCAGACAATAATCCATGTCGTCACCTGAGTTGTTTATATTTTACTGAATGGTCAGTGGATAAGCTTAGGATACCTTTCCCTGACCCCTGTTCCTATGGTGGTTGTCATTAAAATGTGCCGTTTTTCAATATCAATATAGTTGCCGCTTTGGCTGTATCTGCAAAATCTTCAAAGGGCTTGCCGCCATTTAAGAAATGGGCATGAAACTCCAGGCCTTCCATGAGGGTAAGGACATAGTCGGCGGCTTTGCGTTCGTCAGTGACCTTGATAACGCCTTCTTTGTTAAACACGATGAACGCGTCATGCAGGTAATCACGAAACCATCGGAACATGGCGTTGAGAACCTTGCGGATACCCTCATCCCTGAAACTTTTGTAATAAAAACCAAAATGAACGCCCGGATCCACGGTCCGGTTCCATTTAAAGCTGAAAACCAGATCCATCAGTGCATTAAACCGCCGGGTACTGTCCTCTATCAAATCAAAGTCCAGCATG
>NZ_JBFXHE010000448.1:0-3497 GCF_050177295.1 Desulfobacter sp. | reverse complement strand
AACCACTGGAAACAGCGGCAGCCATCTCCGGCCGCCCTGGCCCCGGTCCGGAGAATGAACTCCTCCAGGTCCAGGCCGGGCCGGGTGATACCGACTCGCAACACGCCCGCCGCCCTGTAGAACTCCACCTTGGCCTCGGTCATTGCATGCCGAAAAATACGGGAACCGATGAAAAAATCGTGACCCGATGCGTTTTGATCAGTTTGATCGTGCTCTCCAGGGCCGGTTTGTCCGGATCTGCCACAGTGGTCGCTCCCATGAAAAAGGGAAAGAGCATGGATAGGCAGAATCCGAGGGCGTGGTGGAATTTCCCGGAACTCAGGACCACATCGTCCTGCTGAAACCCCATATAGTCCGCCCCCACGGCCTGGGCGGTAAACAGACAGTGGTCATGGGTGTGCGGAATGGCTTTGGGGTGCCCCTTTATTAACACATCCACCTCATTTATTATTTTACATGTAATCTTTTGAATTCAGAGAGTTAAACGCTGATGGGATCGCCGCAAGCAAACCGGGGTTCATGTAAAGGGATAAGAATGTCCGCCTCTTTTTTTACCTGCAGCATGATATCATAGGCCGAATAGACATCCACATGGGTGCCGGGTGGGATAAGGTCCATTTCCATGCCTTTGATTTCAGGCGGGGGATTGTAGTTTTCTTCGATGATGCAAAACCCGGTGATGGCGGCTTTGCCTTTTGGTGTATCAATGAATACAGTCAAGCCCCCTTTGGTGTGGACCGGCGTATGTTTGACACGGATGCCGTCAACAATGGGGCCGTCCTGACTCACTATCCTGATCTGCCCGTTTTCCTCCACATCTTCGATATAATCTTCCAGGTACCGGTAATCCAAAGGGTGCGGGTTGTGGATGGATTCAAGCTCATGCTCATGTACGTAGAATATGGCGTTTTCACACTTATAATCGTTTTCGCAATGATCGTTGTGCAGATGGGTATGGATGACAATATCAATGTCTGCGGGTAAAAGCCCGTGTTTTTTCAAGCCCTGTTCAAAGGTATATATTTTCCCGTTAATGGCCTTTTCCCTTTGCTCAGACTGAATGGGATTCATTTCACCGGTGTCCACCAGGATATTTTTGTCCCCGCCCTTGATTACCCAGCAGAAAATGGGAATGGTATAGGTCTCTCCCTGGCCGTACTGGTAGGTCATCATGCTCTTGTCAAATACTTTTGTCCCCATGACAACGGGGTGGATGGTATAGGTCATTGTATTCCTCAATTCTACGGCTTGGCCTTCAGGTACTAAATACAGATTCAATTTTTTCCGACAGTTTGGCAATGTCAAAGGGTTTTAACAAAAAATCCCTGCACCCGTTGGCGATCATCTGCCGGAGCTCTTCTTTTTGGGAAAGCCCGGTGCAGACCAGCACCCGGATATCAGGATTCAGCTGCCGCACAGCTTCATAGGTCTCGAACCCGTCCATGCCGGGCATAACGACATCCAAAATCATCAGGTCAATGCCTTTGACATCATTTTGAACCACAGACACGGCCTGGGCCCCTGTACCGGCAACAAGTACATCGTAGCCAAGGGTTTCAAGCATATCCTTGCAGACTTCTATCACCCCTTTTTCATCATCCACTAAAAGCACCCGGCCCTTGCCCAAAATAAGGCGGCCTTTATTTTCCACCAAAGGCCGGAAATCATCCTGGGACGCCCGGTCCTGTGCAGCAGGCAGGAAAAACATGAATACACTGCCCTTTCCGGGAGAGGATTCGACATGAAAGGTGCCCTTGTGGGCTTTGATGATCCCGTATGCTGTAGATAGCCCCAGGCCGGTTCCCCGGCCCCGGGCCTTGGTTGTAAAAAAGGGGTCAAATATGCGGGAAAGGGTCTCCTTGTCCATGCCCGTGCCGGTGTCTTCCACACAGACCCTGATATAATCCCCGGCCTGGTCCAGTCCCACATTTTGGGCCTGCTGGATATCCATGACCATGTTTTGAGATTTCACCACAATCCGGCCGCCTCTGGGCATGGCATGCCAGGCATTGACAAACAGGTTCATAAGCACCTGTTTGATCTGAATTTCATCCACCATTATGGGCCACAGCTCCTTATCCAGTTCCTGGCGGATGATGATATCTTTTCTGGTGCGGCCGAACATTTTGGCTGAGGTCTTGAGCAGATAATTTATATTCAGGGTGGTGGCTGACTGCCGGCTGTTCTTCCGGGAAAAATCCAGAAGTTGACGCGCCATTTCCGCACCATTGTAAATATATTCGTCAATATTGGACAGCCGTTTGTATTCCTCTGATTCACTGTTAAACCGGCTTTTAACAAGGGAGACATACCCTTGTATCCCCATAAGAATATTATTAAAATCATGGGCAATGCCGCCGGCAAGTGTACCGATGGCTTCCATTTTCTGGGCCTGGCGAAGCTGATCCTCAAGCCGTATACGGTCGGTGACATCCCTGGCCACAGCATAAATACCCTTGAAATCCTGAGCTAATCCGGTATCTGGCGGGGTAAGAACCGAGGCCTTCATCTCCATGAATGCAAAGGCGGAATAAGGATCATATCTGTTTTCCCCGGCACCGGCTTTTTTAAAGCGCAGGTTCAGCGCAATGCTGGAGCCAGGGGACAGATCCCGGGTGGGCGGTCCGCCAGCCTGAAACAGTCGGGACAGTTTGCAGCGGTCATCCTCGTGGAGAATCGCGTCAAACGAACTGCCTTTCAGTTCCTGGGGCAAATACCCCAGAAGGGTTTCAAACTGCTGATTGGCAAAAGAAAAACAAAAGTTTTCATCCAGAGTGAAAATCAGATCCGGTGAATTGTCAACCATGTACTGGTATTTTTTTTCAGAGGCATCAAGGCGGGCCGCGTAGAACCTTTTCTCAGCAATCAGATTTCGCTGGGCAATCCCGTTTTTAACGGTTTTAACCAGATCAGCAAATTCAAAGGGTTTTTTCAGGTAGTCCCAGGCACCCTGTTTCAGGGCAGAGACCGCAGAGGCCACGGAGGCGAATCCGGTCATGATGATGACAAGTACTTCGGGATCCAGTTCAAACATACTGGCCATGGTCTCATATCCATCCATGCCGGGCATGGATATATCCATCAGCACCAGGTCAAACTTCTGTGTATTGAACAAGGTGATTGCCTGCAGGCCGTCACAAGCACAAAAGACGCTAAACCCTTCCTTGGTCAGGCATCCGGCAATGCTTTTAACAATCCGCTCTTCATCATCAACAACCAGAATCTGTTCAGGTCTCATACTCAAGTGAGTCTATCATGCTTTAGGCAGTGCCTCCTGCACATTTGCACATTAACATGGTGTATCCCCATGGGATTTAGCATTGTTCTTCCGGTTCCAACGTATCCGAAAACCTTCACCTGTATAGGATGAAGGCAGTTAAAATGTCAACCTGAACGCTTAAAAACCTTGACAAAAATAACCACCCTGCGGTTATAAAGACAGGAAAAAGTCCGGACTGGCTGGCGCAAATTCTCAAGGAACTGGACGAGGATTAAAC
>NZ_JBFXHE010000447.1:0-3502 GCF_050177295.1 Desulfobacter sp. | reverse complement strand
AATTCTAA
Organism: Desulfobacter sp.; assembly: GCF_050177295.1. Taxonomy (NCBI): domain Bacteria; kingdom Pseudomonadati; phylum Thermodesulfobacteriota; class Desulfobacteria; order Desulfobacterales; family Desulfobacteraceae; genus Desulfobacter; species Desulfobacter sp. The sequence goes on along the minus strand of NZ_JBFXHE010000447.1, from coordinate 3,494 downwards.
AAATGGAATCTGTTAATTGTGAATTGCCACTATCTGAAATTTATTGGGATATTGAGTTTGAACAGAAAGGTTAACAGATTCCGGCAGCTTGATGAAACAGGGTTCGTTCCCCCAGATGTTCTTGATTGAGCCGTCAAGAAAAAACATCAGTCCATAGGTCAGAATCAAGGTGTATACTTTTAAGTGTTCTTTATAGAATACATGGCTGTCGGGTTTAATATCATTCTGGATGACTATTGTTCTGGTGCTTCTTGCTTTAATACGGCAGACAAAATGTTTGCTCTCTTCCTGGAGGAGATCAAAACTTGATTATCGAGTAATCCGGGGACAGATTTGGGTAGAGCAGGAGCCAGGGTATAGTCCAGCCTCCTTTCATTAAACCGTACGTGCGGTTTTCCCGCATACGGCTTTCCGATGTTTTTCATCTATCTGAAGAACAGGCCGGAATTCAGCCTGAACCTTGAAGCTTGAATCGCATTTTGTTTCCCTCAATTTGCCTGTACAAATCCCGGGGACGATGCTTGATAGGGCGGGACGGCGCCCTCTGAAATTGAGGAAAAATGTCATCCCAAATGCTTGATTCTTTATCCGACTTGTTTTATGCTTTTGATACTTGTGCAAAAGATGTTCCTCAACTTGCAGAGACGATTAAACAAATCATTTCTGATATGGATTGACTTTAAGGAATACAAAACGAAAAAACTCTTTGGCCACGGATCAGGATCAAGACTTCCACAATCCATACGGATTCAGCGCAACGATAACATGGAGGGATCATAAAAATGGATATCCACGCCTGGATCGCCGTTGCTACGTTGGTTGCGGCCATGGTTCTTTTTATCAGCAAGCTTATCCCTCTTGAGGCCACTGCTCTTTCGATCCCGGTTGTGCTTGCGCTCACCGGGACTGTTAATCCTGCTGAGGCAGCCCTCCGCGGGTTCGGTAACAGCGCGGTGATTTCTCTGGGAGCCATATTCGTACTTTCAGCCGGGCTTAAGGAGAGCGGTGTCGCTACGCTGATGGGGAGAATGCTTGAGCGGTTCGGTGGCAAAAAAGAGTGGCGTCTGGTTTTGCTGATCATGGTCACCACCTGTGTTCTCTCCGCAATCATGTCAAACGCGGCTACTGTTGCAGTTTTCCTTCCAGCTGTTTTGGTGCTCTCCCGCAGGGCAAACATTTCCCCTTCTCGATTAATGATGCCCCTGGGGTATGCGGCGATTCTCGGCGGCACGCTTACCTTGATCTCGACGACTTCCAACCTCATCCTTGGAAGTGAACTTGACCGACTTAGCGGCGGAGATAAAGCTCTCGGGATGTTTGAGTTCGCTGTTTTAGGCGTTCCCATCTCTGTCGCCGGCATTGCATATATGGTTCTGATCGGGACCAGACTAATCGGTAAGAATAGGTTAGACAACACACCCAGGGTCGGAAGTTTCCAAGAGCGGTTGAAAAAACGGTACAATCCCGAAAAAAAACTTTTCAAACTGACCATTCCATCGGGGTCTGATTTGGCCGATGCCACAATTGAAAAGGCAAGCCTTGGAAAGCGATTCCAGATCGAAGTTGTCCAAATCGCCCGCAAAAAGGGTTTTAGAAAACAATTCATAGACATCCGGCCGGATCTCAAGATGCATGCCGGCGATGTTCTCTTTGTCGATGGACGGGATGAAGACGCTCAAAGACTTGCCAAAGTGCACTCAATTCCCATTGAGATTGCAACTGAGGTCGAGTTGGAGAGTCTGAGAGGACGGGGGATCAATATGGCTGAGGTATTAATTTCACCTCACTCTGCCTTCCTCGACAGAACCCTGATCGACATTAGTTTTCGAAGCGTGTTTGGACTGTCAGTCCTCGCCATTTTAAGAAGCGGTAAAATTATCGAAAAAGACGTAGGCGCTACCCCGTTGAAACTTGGTGATGCCCTGCTCGTATACGGCCCCGTCCGATATTTCCGAAAGCTTGAGGAAAATAATGATCTGGTGCTTCTGGATCGGCAACAATCTGAAGAAGATGTCCGACACGCACCTATCGCGCTTGTGCTTCTGGCCGTGGCCCTTTTACCGCCGGTTCTCGGATTGTTCCCTCTTGCGGTCAGTGCCTTGGCCAGTGCGCTTTTAATGGTGGCAACCGGCTGTGTCTCGCTTCGAGGCGCTCAAAAAGCAATTGATTTTCGAATCCTATTTCTGATTATAGGTACAATTCCTCTGGGTGACGCATTATTCCAGACCGGTGTGGCGGGTAAAATGGCCGCCAATTTGTTCCCGGCGGAGATGAGTTTGGGGCCGTTCTATGTTTTGGGGGTGCTGTTTGTGGTTTCTTCTCTGTTTAGCACGGCATCTAACAATGCGGCAGCCGCGGTTATCCTTGCACCGGTTGCTTATGCTGCAGCAGAAGCTAGCGGTATTGATGTCAGTAAAACATTTCTCGCTGTGGCCTATGGCGCCAGTTGCGCCTTTGTTCTTCCGTTTGCTCATCAATGTAATTTGATGACCATGGGGCCCGGAGGATACAAAACAAAGGATTTCATCAAGGTCGGAGTTGGTTTGTCTTTGGTTATGGCGACGACGGCGGTTGTTCTTCTCGCTCTATAGAGTATAGGGTTAATTTTTATGGTATGAGTGAAGGCGTTTGCTAAAATTACCCATTCACAATGATTATAGTTAAAATCCCGTTATCCAGACTTTACTTTTTATTGCAGGTGATTATCGTTGTTGGGTTAACCAAAAACAAATCCTGGTGACCCATGAAAAAAAATATTGCTGCCGCTGTAACCCAGACAGCTGATAAATATGCTGCTCATAGCCCGACTCCCCTGCACCCCCTGGAAGAAGATTCCCGGTCCAAGGAACTGGACCGGATCATTGTCCGGGGTGCCAAGGAACATAACCTTAAAAATATTGATGTAGAGATCCCCAAGAAAAAGCTGGTGGTTGTGACGGGTGTTTCCGGGTCGGGCAAGTCCAGCCTGGCCTTTGATACCATTTTTGCCGAAGGCCAGCGCCGGTATGTGGAGTCCTTGTCCTCCTATGCCCGGCAGTTCATCGGGCAGATGGAAAAACCCCGCTACGATACCATCCGGGGGCTTTCTCCCACCATTGCCATTGAACAGAAGTCCGCTTCCAAAAATCCACGCTCCACCGTGGGTACCATCACTGAAATTTACGACTACCTGCGGGTACTCTTTGCCCGGGTGGGGACCCAGTATTGCTATAAATGCGGGAAAAAGGTGGGACGGGGCCATGCCCAGGCCATGGTCTCCCAGATTATGGATCTGCCTGACGGGTCTAAGATCCTGCTTCTGGCGCCCATTGTGGAAAACCGTAAAGGGGAACATCGGGAACGCCTTGAAGAGCTCAAACGCGAAGGTTATGCAAGGGTCCGGGTGGACGGGGTGGTCCAGGATCTTGAAAATGTCCAGGCCCTGGCCCGCAATAAAAAACACCACATTGAAGTGGTTATAGACCGGCTGGTGGTAGCGCCCCAGGCCGCGTTTG